>NZ_DBFNWJ010000060.1:0-19222 GCF_048426865.1 Candidatus Allofournierella merdipullorum | reverse complement strand
AATCGGGTCATTGTAGATTAGATAGTCCAGTTCTGACCGCTGATACATGTTGTCAGCAATCTCGTTCTCCACAGCGATAGTGTCAATCGCTATCATACTTCCATCAGCAAATTTCAGTTCCACACAGGCAGTATCCATGTTGAACTCACAAGAAATCAATCTATCCATAAGAAACCTCCATTCTGCGGGATGTTAGATCATCCCAAAATATTTGAATGCTTCTCGGATTGCTTTCTCTTTTTCCGGCGGACACTGGGGTTGTCTGGAATCCTCGGATTTCGGCAGATTATAGTTTTTGCCTACCTCAATCCCACATTTCCGTTTAATCTGTGAGATATAGAGGTTTGACACCTTTAACCCGGTATGTTCCAAAACATACTCCTTGATCTGCGGATAGGTTGCCCCATCTTGGAACTCCGACATATCCATCTCTTCCAAAGAGAACTCAACCCGAATCTTTTTCGAGTCGACCTCACCCTTGGAAAGCAAGACAACCGTCTCCACATGCTTTGTGCGGGGGAAGAGGTCCATCGGCTGCACCTTCACCGGGCGATAACCCCGGTCGGCAAGATAACGGCAGTCCCGGGCGGCGGTGGCGGCGTTGCAGCTCACCATCACCACGCGGCGGGGGGCCATGGTCAGCACCGCGTCCAGCGTGGCGGCGTCGCAGCCTTTGCGGGGCGGGTCGAGGCAGATCACCTGAGGGGTGAGGCCCTCGGCGGCCAGCTGTGTTGCGGCCTGTCCCGCGTCAGCACAGAGGAAACGGGCGTTTTCCACGCCCATGGCGGCGGCGTTGCCCCGGGCGCTCTCCACCGCTTCGGGAACGATCTCCACACCCACCAGGGCGCGGCAATCCTCCGCCATGGAAAGGCCGATGGTCCCCATGCCGCAGTAGAGGTCCAGCAGAGTGTCCTCCGGACACAGGGCGGCGAACTCCCGGGCCACGGCGTAAAGCTGCTCGGCGGCGGGGGTGTTTACCTGATAGAAGGAGAGCGGCCCCAGCTTCACCGGTACGCCGCAGAGGGTGTCCTCGATAAAACCGGGCCCGAACAGGGGGATACACTCCTCGCCGGTGATGACGTTGGTTTTCTGGCGATTTACGTTCAGAACGATGGTCTTGATCTGGGGGAACTGCCGGGTCATTTCCGCGCAGAACTCTTCCCCGTGGGGCAGGCTGCGGCCGTTGATCACGAGGCAGAGCAGCACCTGGCCGCTGTGCCAGCCCTGGCGCAGAAAGATGTGCCGCACCAGCCCCTTGTGACTGGCCTCGTTGTAAAGGGGAATGCCTTTTCTTTGCAAAAACGCGCAGACGGCTGCCGCGATGTCGTTGAGGGCTTTGGGCTGCAGCAGGCAGTCCTGACAGGGGACGAGGCGGTGGCTGCGCCCGGCGAAAAAGCCCGCCGTCACATTGCCCGCCGGGTCGTATCCCACGGGGAACTGCACCTTGTTACGGTAGCGGTCAGTGAGCGGGCCGGTCAAAAGCGGGAGAACCGGCAGGTCCTCAAAGCCGCCCAGCCGCCGGAAGGCGTCGGCCACAAAGCCCTCTTTGGCGTAGGCTTCGGTCTCGTAGTCCAGATGACGGAAGCAGCAGCCGCCGCAGGGACGATACACCGGGCAATCCGGTTGGATATGGCCGGGCCCGGAACGATGGAGTTCTTCCACAATGCCGAAGGCATAGCGGCCCATGTCCTTCACGATGCGCACGGTGATCTCGTCGTCGGGGGCGGTGGCGGGCACGAACACCGCCTTGCCGTCCAGTCTGCCCACGCCGCTGCCGTCGCTGGAGAGGCTCTCGATGACGAGCCGCGCCAGAGTGTTTTTCATACCGGGCAAGAAAAGCCCTCCTTTTTTATTCGCTCAAGCCATAGGGCAGGATAAAGCGTCCCGCCTCGTCCGAAGAAAGGTCCGTTCCGATGCCGGGGAACTGGTGATCCAGCGTGTTCAGCGCCATCTTCGCCGCAGTGGAGGCCATGAGAGCCGGGTCGTAGTGAGCCGCGGCCTGCACGCCGTCGGCCACAAGAGCGTCCGCCGCGTCGGGGGTGTCTGCGGCGGCATAGATGCGCACCGGCTGCTCGCCGTCCAGCCAGCCGAGGGCGGCGGCGGTCTCCAAGGCAGCGCGGGCGTCCTGCTCGCTGGTGCACAGGATCACTTCCGGCGCGGTCTGGCCGGCAAGGGCCTCGGCGTCAAAAGAAAGGGGAGCGCCCTCCTCGTCGGTGTAGTTCACCTGCGCGGTGTACACGCCGTAATGCTCGCACTCGGCCAGCGCGTAGGAGGCAAGGTCGGCCTGCTCCGCGTCGGGTGCGCTTTGGTACAGATAATATTGCAGCAGCAGATCGCCGTTGACGTCAAAAACGGTACCGTCCCGGTAATCCATGGCCATGGCCTTGCCCAGCAGTTCGCCTCCGTGGGAGGCCAGGCTGCCCAGATACCACAATTCGGCACTGGAGGCAAGCGTTTCACTGTCGGGGCACGCGCCCACGAAGAAGACAGATGCGCCCGCCTTTTCGGCGGCGGTCACCAGCGCAGGGGTGACGGCAGCGTCATCCTGGGGGACGATGAGCACCTTGGCGCCGGCTGCCAGCAGGCGGGACGCTGCCACAGCGGGAGACTCGTCGGCCCCGGTGGTAAGCAGCTCTACATCATGGGCGGCAAGGTCGGCTTCCAGAACGGAGGCGTCCAGATAAGTCCGGCCGGAGGGGGAGATGAGCAGCCCCACCGAGGGAGCAGGAGAAAAGAAACCGATGGTGTAAAGGTAAAATACAATACAGGAGACAACGGCTCCTGCAATCAGCAGAGCTTTGAAAAGAATGGAAAAAATATGTTTCATGGCGTAAACTCCCGGTCAGGCGCGGTGATCATGCATAGCGCTGAGATAACGGCTGGGCGGCACGCCCATGGATTTTTTGAACACTCTGGAAAAATAGAATTTGTCGGAAAAACCCACGCTGGCCGCGATCTCGGCGATGGAGAGCTGGGAGTTTTTCAAAAGATTGCACGCCTCTCCAATGCGGTAGGAGGTGAGGTAGTCAATGGGGCTCTGGCCCACATTGCTCATGAACAGGCGGTAGAGGTGGCTGCGGCTGACGCCCACGGTGCGGGCGATGTCGTCGATGGTGATCTCGTGGGAGTAGTTGAACTGAATGTACTTGATGGCGCTCAGCACATACTGGCTGCCGGCGCTGGGGGCGTGGATCTCTTTTTCCGCCGCCTGACGCATCAGCTCCGACAGGAAAAGATACAGGTTACCCACCATGGCCGCCTCGTTTTCAGGTTTGGGGCCGCGGGCGTCAAAGATGCTCAGCAGCGCCTGCTGCAGCGGCTCAGGACGGCTGGAATGGAACACCAGCTTCTGCTCGGTGAAAGGGGTGTGCTGCACAAGCTTTGCGGCGTAGGCTCCGTTGAACCCCACCCAGTAATATTCCCAGGGGTCGTCCTCACTGGCGCTGTAGCCGGCCAGCTGGCCCGGCCGCAGCAAAAACAGGTCGCCGGGGCCAAGGTGATGCTCCTGCCCGCCGGCGCGGTAGCAGCCGTGGCCGTCCACCACCAGATGGATGAGGTAATGGTCTCGCACCGCCGGCCCCCAGCTGTGAAGCGGGGCGCAGTGCTCCAGGCCGCAGTTGAAAATGGCCATTTCCACATGGTCGGAATAATCCTGTTTAAAGGATTGTTTGTAAATCTCCGCCAAAATAAAGCCTCCTCGCCGCGCCGGATCGTTTTTATCCGGCAAACAAAAATATTTTATCAGATAATTCAACAAAAGTCCATCGCTTGCGAGGCTTTTCCAGCGCTTTTTTGGCCCACGAACGAGCAAAACTTAACAATTTGTTTTCAGATGAAATATAGACGAATCCGTCTAAAAGATGTATACTGTGAAAAACAGACGGGTCCGTCTGTTAAGTTCTGCAAGGAGATGGGGGTTCATGGAGATCCTGGAGGATATTCTTCGGCTTGCGGCTGCTGTGGGCATTGCGTTCGTGGCAGGCAAGCTGATCGCAAAACTGAAGCTGCCCGCCATTCTGGGGTGGCTGATCGCTGGCATGGCCATTGGGCCGCACGCCCTCGGCCTTTTGGGAGAGTCGGTGCTGAACGCCGCCTGGTTTTAGGCTGCCGAAAACCTGCTGGAGTGCGTGTTTGGCCTGATGATCGGCACCGAGCTGATCTGGAAACGGATGAAGAAGGCCGGGCCGCAGATCCTCATCACCACCCTCACCGAGTCTCTGGGCACCTTCGTGCTGGTGAGCGCGGTGTTCGGCGTTCTGTTCTGGGCCACCGGTTTGCCCATCTATCCCGCGCTGCTGCTGGGCGGCATCGCGCTGGCCACGGCGCCCGCGCCCTCGCTTTCGGTGGTCAACAGCCTGGGCACGGACGGCCCGGTGACCCGCACGCTCATCCCCATGGCCGCTTTGGACGATTTGGTGGGGGCGCTGGTCTTTTTCATGGTGGTGGCCGGCGTGTCCGCCCATCTCTCCACCGCCGGCATCCCGGTGTTTGCCCTGCTGCTTCTGGTGTTTCTGCCGGTGGTCATTGGCGGGGCGGTGGGCTTTCTGGCGGGCAAGATCCTGCGGCGAATAAAAACGCCGGAGGTGATGCTGGCCGTTATGCTGGGGATGCTGGTCGCATCCGCGGGGCTGGGCTTTGCCATCAACAGCATGCTGCAAACGCCGGTGCTGAACTTCATGCTCATCGGCATGTCCTACTCTGCCGCCTTTGCCAACATGATCACGGAGGAACAGCTGGGCAGCATCATGAAGGTAATGACGCCGGTCATCGGATTTTCCATGATCGTGGTCATCCTGAACCTTGCCGCGCCGCTGGACTATCACCTGGTCTTTGGCGCGGGACTCTACACGGCGGTCTACATCGCCGCCCGGGCCGTGGGTAAATACAGCGGCGCATTTCTGGGCGCGGCGGTCACCCATGCGCCCGCCACGGTGAAAAAATACCTGGGCTTCACGCTGCTGCCTCACTCCGGCGTTTCGCTGGTGTTCACCGGCATTGTGGTCTCGGTGCTGGAAGGCCCCGCGCCAGAGAGCGCGGCCCTCATCCAGGGCACGGTGGCCGCGGCGGCAGTCATCAATGAGATCATCGCGGTGTTCATGGCCAAGAAAGGCTTTGAATGGGCTGGCGAGCTGCACAAAGCGAAGGAGGGAGGCGCGGCATGACCCAGCAGGAACGGCAGCAGCGCAGCAGGGAAGAGATCTTCCGCGCGGCACAGGAAGAATTCGGCACCGTCGGCTACGACGGCGTGAATATGGAGCGCATCTGCGCGAAGCACGGCATCTCCAAAGGAATGATGTATCATTACTACACCGGCAAGGACGAGCTTTTCCTGCTGTGTGTGGAGCGGACCTTCCGGGAACTGGAAGCCTACATCGAAGGGGAGATGGAGTCGCTGGAGAAACTGGACGTCCGGGAGGCCGTCAAGAGCTTTTTCGTGCTGCGGGAACGCTTTTTCGAGCAGCGCCCCCTGCAAAAGGGCATTTTTGAAAGCGCCATGCTCCGCCCGCCAAAGCACCTGGTGGGCCAGATCGAGGCGCTGCGTGTCCCGGTAAGGCGGTTGAACCGGGCGTTCATTGCGGGTCTGACGGCGCGGATGCCGCTGCGGCAGGGGCTGGAGCCGGAGGCCGCCGCCCGCTATCTGGAGAGCGTGGAGCCGTATTTTCAGAACATTCTCAACGATTATTGCAGCGACTGCCCGGCCCAGGACGTGCGCTCCATGCTCAGCACTGCCGGTGGATTGCTGGATCTGATCCTGTTTGGCCTTTTCCGGCGGCCGGACGGAGAACCTGCGGCGGCTGCCCGCTGCCTGTGAGGCTACCCCGAACAAGATGGAGGCGAGAGAATGGAAAGCTTTTTCTGGGATTACCGTTTGAACGCGGAATTCCCTTTTTCGGTGCTGGAGTACACCGTCACCGACAGCCTTGCGGACGGCGCGCCGCGGCTGCATTGGCACAACTACTGTGAGTTGGGCGTGTGCACGAAAGGCGAGGGCGCGTTTTATTTTGAGGGCCGGCGCTACGACTATCACACCGGCGACATCTTCCTGGCCAATGACCTGGAGCGTCATGGCGCGGCCTGCGTCCCGGGCACGGACACCCGTTTCCGCTTTTTCCTGTTCCTGCCCAGCCTTCTGCTGGACGACGCGGGGGAGCGCAGCGCGGAGTATCTGCTGCCCTTCCGCTGTGACCCTGCCCACCGCTGCACCCATATCCCGGTGGGCACCGCCGCGGGCAGAGCGCTCCGCCCGATGCTGAAGGAGCTGTGGAACGACGCCGTCTTTGCCCGCAGCGGCCAGCAACGCCTGATCCGCGCCCGGCTTCAACTGATTTTGGCGCAGGTGTGCAGCTATATGGAACTGGACGAACAGGCCCGGGGCAGGGGACTGGCAGGCTATCTGCGCCTGCGCCCGGCCCTGGCTTACATCGACGCCCATTTCACCGGGCGGCTGACCCAGCAGGAGGCGGCTGCCCAGTGCTTTTTGAGCGAATCCCGCTTCCGTCACCTGTTCCGGCAGGAGATGCACATGAGCTTTCAGGAGTATGTGAGCAACCTGCGCTATCTGGAGGCACGGCGGCTCATCGCCTCCACCGGCATGCCCATCGCGGCCGCCGTGCGGGAAGCCGGATTTTCCAACCCCTATCACTTTTATAAAATGTTCGAGCAGGCGGAGGGCGTCACGCCCCGCGCCTGGCGTTCCGCTCTTCGTGCGGCGCAAAAAGAACAGCCGGATTTGATATAAACAAAGTCGCATTTGACATTTCACTCCTTTTCTCTGAGATATACAATAAAAACAGAAGCAATACCCTTTTTCTGCAAATTTTGTATGACTTGTGAGAAAAGGAGCGATTTTATGCCACACTATGAGCATTTGTTCACCCCCATCCAGATCGGCAACATGACGGTGCCCAACCGCATCTGCCATGTGCCCACCGACGTCAGTTCTTCCAACGCCGACGGCTCGGTGAGCGAGCGGGACATCCACCATCACAGCCAGATCGCCAAAGGCGGCGCGGGCCTCATCATCGTGGGCGCCACCTCGCCGGACGGCAAGACCGGCCGCCCCACCGTGACCGGCCTTGTGGCGGACAGCGACAGCTGCATCCCCGGCCTTGCCCGCCTTGCGGAAGGGATGCACAAATACGGCGCCAAGTGCGTGGTGCAGCTGCAGCACCCGGGCCGCCAGTGCGCCGTTCCCCGCTACAACACCATGTCTGCCACGGATATGGTGGTCAAGCTGCCCTGGAGTGCCGGCCATGAGATCGTTTATGAAAACGCCGAGGAGAAGGGCAAGCCCGTGCGCGCCATGACCACCGAGGAGGTTGTGGACATGGTGGACAAATTCTCCGAGGCCGCCTGGCGTGTTAAACAGGCGGGTTTCGACGGCGTGGAGCTGCACGCCGCCCACGGCTACCTCATCTCCCAGTTCATGTCTCCCTATCTCAACAAACGCAACGACCGCTGGGGCGGCAGCTTTGAGAACCGCATGCGCTTCCCGCTGGCCATCATCTCCTCCATCCAGAAAAAGTGCGGCAAGAATTTCCCCATTCTGGTGCGCTACTCGGCGGACGAATGGGTGGAAGGCGGCCGTGAGCTGGAAGAGAGCGTGCGCATGGCGGTGGAATTCGAGCGTGCCGGCGTGGCCGCGCTGGATTTGAGCCAGTGCATCCAGGAAAGCCCGGGCGCGGGCTTCGACCCCATGTACTACCCTGAGGGCTGGACGGTCTACGCCTCCCAGGCGGTGAAGAAGGCCGTCTCCATCCCGGTGATCAACAGCCACACCTTCCGCAACCCGGACTACTGCGACCACCTGGTGGAAAGTGGCGACACCGACATGATCGGCCTGGCCCGCCAGCTGCTGTGCGACCCCTACTGGCCCATGAAGGCCTACATGGGCAAACCGGAGCAGATCCGCCGCTGCATCTCCTGCCTCACCGGCTGCTGGCAGGAAAGCATGATGGCCAAAAAGGAAATTGGCTGCGCCATCAACCCCGCTTGCGGCCACATGGAGTTCGACGACCTCAAACCCGCCGCGGCGCCCTTGAAGGTGGGCATCGTGGGCGGCGGCCCCGCCGGCATGGAGGCGGCCCGCATCGCCACCGTCCGCGGCCACAAAGTGACCCTGTTTGAAAAGACAGGCGAGCTGGGCGGCGCCATTCTGGGCTGCTGCATGGCCCCCGGCAAGGAGAAGATGAAGTGGTACGCCGACTGGATCCGCGGCCAGATCAAGGATCTGAACGTGGACGTGCGGCTGCACACCTGCCCCACCGTGGAGCAGCTGAAGGAATTCGACGTGGTGCTCAACGCCACCGGCGCGGTGAGTTATGTGCCCGAGTGCATCGGTGCCGAGCGGGTGGTGCCCTTTGAGGAAGCCATTGCCTGCCCGAAGGTGACCTGCCCCTTCCATCCGAAGGACCGCAAGATGCGCAAGACCGGCGAAAAGGTGCTGGTCTGGGGCGACCACTACGCCGCCGCCGATACCGCCGCCGCTCTGGCCGGCATGGGCAAGGACGTGACCATCGTCACCGACAAAAAGGAGTTTGCCGCCAGCGTGGAGGTCATCCATATGTACGTGCTGCGCAAACGCTTTGCCCAGACCGACGCCGAGGCGCTGCACAGCGAGCCCTTCAAGTACCCGGTGAAGGTGTATGAAAACAGCACGGTGTACAGCATCGAAGAGGGCAAGGTGGTGCTGATGGACAAGAACTTCCAGCGCACCGAGCTGGCCATCGACGACGTCATCACCTGCAACACCCGCTCCAACACGGCTCTGTTCGATGAGCTGATGGCCGCGGGCGTGCCGGTGGTGAACGCGGGCGACAGCAAGGCTCCCCGCAACCTGCACGCCGCCGTGATGGAGGGCGCGACCTTCGGCCTGAAGCTGGAGGAGAGCGTGCTCATGAATCCCAACCACAGCGTGGTGGATGATCTGCCCGCCGACGTGCGCGGCCAGCTGCTGCGCTGAATCGCAAAGCAGAAGACCCGGCCCGGCTGAAAAAGCCGGACCGGGCCTTTTTGTGCCCGCCGGGCGACGGTTTTCGCCGGGCTGAACGGGCAAAATATAAAATGTGGATTGATTCTGAGGGCCGGATGTTGTAAAATATAACAAAACAGTAAAAAAGAAAACCCTGTCCCGCCGGCTTTCCGCACCTGTTCTGCGGCGGAGGACGGACCAAGAAGAATTGGTGATAATTTTGAGCGAGACCCTTTCCCGGCTGCTCAGCCGGTTCCGAAAACAAATATTGATCGCCTTCGACATCGTGGTGATCTCTCTGGCCTACATTGCGCCCTGGGTGATCATCAACGGCCGGGCCGATTACCAGCGTTATTCCAGCCTGCTTGTAGCCAGCTGGTTTTTGTTTGTCAGCTGCTTTGAGATCGTCTATGCTCTCATGGGTATGTATGACAGCCTCTGGCGCTACGCCGAGATCGTGGAGTTCTTCCGTCTGTGTGTGGCCTCCATCATCGCCGTGGCGCTGTTTGGCGTGTGCTCCTTTTTCATCTTCAGCGAAACGCCGGTGCCCCGCTCGGTCTATTTCCTCAGCGGCCTGTTCGCGGTGGCCCTTACGCTGTATTCCCGCCTGACCTACCGAATGTACCGGAACGTCAAGCTGGGGCGGCAGGGCAAGCGCCTGGCCCGCCGCACCCTGCTCATCGGCGCGGGCGACGCCGCCAGCACCCTGCTCCACGAGCAGTACAAGGCGGCAAACCCGGAAATGAACATCATCTGCTGCGTGGATGACGCGCCGGAAAAGCAGGGCCGCTATATCATGGGCGTGCAGATCATGGGCACCACCGAGGACATTCCGGAACTGGTGGAGCGCTGCGAAATCGAGACCATCCTGCTGGCCATCCCCACCATGGACGAGGACAACCGCCGCCGGGTGCTCTCCATCTGCAACCGCACCAAGTGCAACGTGAAGATCCTGCCGGACATCGTGAAGATGATCACCGACGGCAAGGACCTTGCCAGCCGCATCCGCGACGTGAAAGTGGAGGACCTGCTGGGGCGGGACGAAGTGCAGCTTTCCAGCCTCATCACCCAGTTCGTGGGCGGCAAGCGCATCATGGTCACCGGCGGCGGCGGTTCCATCGGTTCCGAGCTCTGCCGCCAGATCGCCAGCTGCAAGCCCGAGATGCTCATCATCATGGACATCTACGAGAACAACGCCTACGCCATCCAGCAGGAGCTGCGCCGTAAATACGGCGACGAGCTGAACCTGGAAGTGCTCATCGCCTCGGTGCGCGACTCCAAAAAGATGGACGCTCTGTTCAGCCGCCTGCGCCCCCAGGTGATTTTCCATGCGGCAGCCCACAAGCATGTGCCGCTGATGGAGGACAGCCCCGAAGAGGCGGTGAAGAACAACGTCTTCGGCACCTACAACGTGGCCGTCTGCGCCGACAAATACGCCGCTGAGCGCTTTGTGCTCATCTCCACCGACAAGGCGGTGAACCCCACCAACGTGATGGGCGCCACCAAGCGCCTGTGCGAGATGGTGGTGCAGGCCATGGCCCAGCGCAGCAAGACCCGCTTTGCCGCCGTGCGTTTCGGCAACGTGCTGGGCTCCAACGGGTCGGTCATCCCCCTGTTCAAGGATCAGATCGCCGCGGGCGGCCCGGTCACCGTCACCCACCCGGACATCGTGCGCTATTTCATGACCATTTCCGAGGCGGTGAGCCTGGTGCTGGAAGCCGGCGCCATGGCCAACGGCGGTGAGATCTTCGTGCTGGACATGGGCAAGCCCATGCGCATTCTGGACCTGGCCGAAAACCTCATCAAGCTCTCCGGCTTTATCCCTTACAAGGATATCCAGATCGTGTTCACCGGCCTGCGTCCCGGCGAGAAACTCTATGAAGAGATGCTGATGGACGAGGAGGGCCTGCGCAAGACCGACAACCGCAAGATTTATATCGGCGCGCCGCTGAAGCTGAACAACCAGACCTTCTTCGACCACCTGATGGCGCTCAAACAAATCGCCTACAGCAACAACAGCGAAAACCTGGTGCAGGCGCTCACCGACATGGTGCCCACCTTCCGTCACCGGCGGGACGAAACAGGCATAGGGGAGGGCTGAACCGGTGTATAAACATTTCTTCAAACGCGCGCTGGACATTCTCTGCAGCGGTCTGGCCATTTTGTGCCTTTCGCCGCTGCTGGCGGTCATAGCGGTGTGGGTCAAGGTTTCCTCCCCGGGGCCGGTGCTCTTCACCCAAAAGAGAGTGGGGAAGGGCAAGACCTTCTTTAAAATTTATAAGTTCCGCACCATGCGCACCGACACCCCCCACGACATGCCCACCCACATGCTGGAAAACCCGGACGCTTTCATCACCAGCGCCGGGCGTTTTCTGCGCCGCACCAGTCTGGACGAACTGCCTCAGATTTTCAACATCTTCCTGGGCCAGATGAGCGTGGTGGGGCCCCGGCCGGCGCTGTGGAACCAGGACGACCTGGTGGCCGAGCGGGACAAATACGGTGCAAACGACTGTGTGCCCGGCCTCACCGGCTACGCCCAGGTCCACGGGCGGGACGAACTGCCCATCCCCGTGAAGGCCGAGCTGGACGGCTATTATGCTAAAAACCTTTCCTTTGCCCTGGACGTGAAAATCTTCTTCCGCACCATCGGCAGTGTGCTCCACCACGAAGGCGTGGTCGAGGGTAAGCAGGATACCTGAAACAAAAAAGAGCTGTGCGAAACATCGCACAGCTCTTTTTCTTTGTGTCAGTCGTTTTCCCCCGGCGTGGCCAGCGCCCCCAGCACCTGCGCGTAGATGTCGCTGCCGTGCTCGATGAAAGCGTTCTTGGCCATTTCGGCGGTCATGGCGTCGGGCAGAAGGACTTCCAGCCCGAACAGCCGGCTGCCCATCTCGGAGATGGAGCAGCGCACAACATAGCCGTCGCCGGTCTTTTCTACTTCGGCCTTGTGCTGCGAGGCCTTGCGCGCCCACTGCTGGGCCCGGACGGCCGCCCGCACCGCCGCCTCCCGCACCGTGCGGGGCAAAAGGTCGATGCTCAGTTCGTCCGCCACCGCGAGGCCCTTGGGGGTGATGGAATAGCCGCCTGCCTCGTCCACCGTGGCCAGGCCGTTCTCCTCCAGATCCGCAAGGCCGGCGCTCAGCTCAAAATAGTTCACCAGCTGTTCGCCCAGCAGCGCCTGTTCGATCTCCGCCCGGGTGAGGGGAGCCATGGGCGCAACGGTCTTGATGAGATAGCACAGCAGGATGCGGACTTCGGTGTTCTCTGTCAATCCGCCCGGCTTTACGCCGAAGGTAAAGGCATTTCCGGCCATCTTCGCACTTCCTTTTCGGGGTATTTCCAGGAATTATTATAGTGAAAATTCCCCGTTTTTACAAGGCCGATGCGGCAAAATCCGTTTCGATGCGTTTTTTGCTGCCCGGCGTGGAGTAGACCCAGCGCTCCAACCGTCCCTCGGTGATGAAGTAGCGGGGGGCGAAAAACAGCGGCCCCGCCAGCTCACGGTTCACGATGACCAGTTTTATCTTCATCTTTTCGGGCAGAATACTCTTGATGAAAACGCTCACCGGCTGGCCCGGACGCAGGCCCTCGCACCGCTCCGCCAGCCCGGCCAGGTTTGGGGCCAGCTCAATGAACACCCCGTAGCTTTCGATGCTGCGCACCAGACCAACCACCGTCTCGCCCGGCGAAAAGCGGTCGGCGTTTTCCTGCCAGGTGCCCAGTAGTTCCCGCAAAGTCAGCACAAGGCGGCCTTTTTCATCCCGGCTTTTCACCGCGCAGGTCAGCGTCTGGCCCACGCCCACCCGGTCCGCCGGGCTCTGAATGCGGGAGACGGACATGCAGTCGATGGGTAAAAGTGCGCTGATGCCGCAGCCCACGTCGCAGAACGCGCCGAAACTTTCCAGATGGGTCACGGTGCAGCGCAGCAGATCACCCGGGCGCAGGGCGTCCAGATATTCTCGCTGGCAGGTCTCCTGCGCCCGCCGCCGGGAGAGCAGATACGCGCCTTCGGCCCCTTCGGGCAGGGCAGTGATGCAAAAACAGGTGGGCTTGCCCACCCGCGTCAGCAGCGCCACGTCCCGCACCGAGCCCTGGGCCGCGCCGGCGGCGCATTCGTCGTGGGGCATGCGGGCGGGGCGGCCCGCCAGCTCGAACACCAGCTGCCGCTCCCGGTCATAGGCGAGGGCTGTGCTTTCCAGAATGCTGCCGGCGGCACAGGCCTCGGCCAGCTGGCTCTCGGTCAGCCGCCGCGCGTCCCAGCCTTTGCCCTCAGGGGTATATTCCACCATTGTTTCCATCCTCACTTTGTCTGGTTTTGTCCGCGCTGCGCCTGTGGCGCGCGTTTTTAAAAAATATATGCGGCCGCGTCGGGGGATATTTGCAAAACCGGCGCAAAGGTATATAATATTAAATTGACCTCGTCCGCGCGGGCGAGGCGCGGAAACTGCAAGGGAGGACCGGCCTGTGGACGTGCGCGTGGGCGATCAGATTTTGACAAAGAAACCGCACCCCTGCGGCGCGGCCTGCTTTGACGTGCTGCGGGTGGGAATGGACTTCAAAATTCGCTGCACCGGCTGCGGGCGGGAGGTCATGCTCCCCCGGGCCAAAATCGAAAAGAACATCAAAAAGATCATCCGCCCCGGCGAGGAATAGCGCGCCGTTTTGCCTTTTAAAACGCAAAACGGAAAGGAGCAAACCCCATGCTGGAACAGCTGCGCAGGGTGCGCCGCCGCTACGATGAGGTGAACCTCTCGCTGCAGGACCCGGCCATTCTGGCCGACGGCGGGCGCTACGCCGCGCTGATGAAGGAGTATAAGCGCCTTACTCCGCTGATGGAGGCGCTGGACGAGTACGAGCGGGTGTGCGCCGGGTGCGCCGAGGCCCGCGCCCTGCTGGACGAAGGGGGCCTGGAACCGGACTTCCGGGAGATGGTCCAGACCGAGTACAGCGAGGGCCGGCAAAAGCAGGAGGAGCTGGAACAGACCCTGCGCATCCTGCTTTTGCCCCGGGACGAGAACGACGACCGCAACGTCATCCTGGAAATTCGAAGCGGCGCCGGCGGCGAGGAAGCCGCCCTCTTTGCTGCCAGCCTCTGGCGGATGTACAGCATGTACGCCGCCGCTAAGGGCTGGAAGTGCGAGGTGCTGAACCTGAACAAGACCGAACTGGGCGGCGTGAAGGAGATCAGCGTATCGGTGCAGGGCGAGGGAGCCTACAGTCGCCTCAAATACGAGAGCGGCGTTCACCGAGTGCAGCGGGTGCCCGAGACTGAGACCCAGGGCCGCATCCACACCTCTACCGTTACGGTGGCGGTGATGCCCGAAGCCGAAGAGGTGGACGTTCAGCTGGACCCCGCCGATTTGAAATTCGACACCTTCCGCTCTTCCGGCGCGGGCGGCCAGCACGTCAACAAGACTTCCAGCGCCATCCGGGTGACCCATCTGCCCACCGGCATGGTGGTGGAATGCCAGGACGAGCGCAGCCAGTACAAAAACAAAGATAAAGCCCTCAAGGTGCTGCGCAGCCGCCTGCTGGCGGAAAAACAGCAGGCCCAGAAGGACGCCATCGACGCCGACCGGCGCAGCCAGGTGGGCACCGGCGACCGCTCCGAGCGCATCCGCACCTACAATTTCCCCCAGGGGCGGGTCACCGATCACCGCATCGGCCTCACCCTCTACAAACTCGACAGCGTGATGGACGGCGCGCTGGATGAGGTGCTGAACGCCCTCATCACCGCCGACCAGACCCGGCGGCTGCAGGCCGCCCAGGAAAAGGAAGCAACACTATGAACACCATTCTGACAAAGGCCGACGAGGCCTCGGTGAACAAAGCCGCCGAACTGCTGCAGGCAGGGGAAATTGTGGCCATCCCCACCGAGACCGTCTACGGCATCGCCGCCAGTGCCTTCAACGGCGCGGCGGTCAAAAAAATCTTCGAGGCCAAGGGCCGCCCCCAGGACAATCCCCTCATCGTCCACATCGACCGGATGGAGATGCTGGAGGGGCTGGTGGCCTGTGTGCCCGAGGGTGCGAAGGCGCTGGCTGAGGCTTTCTGGCCCGGCCCCCTCACCATCATCATGCCTCGTGGCCCCAAGGTGGCGGACGAAGTCTGCGCTGGTCTGGACACGGTGGCCATCCGCATGCCCAGCCACCCGGTGGCCCGGGCGGTCATCGCCGCCAGCGGCCTGCCTCTGGCAGCGCCTTCGGCCAACCGTTCCGGCGGGCCCAGCCCCACCATCGCGGAGGACGTGATGGCCGATATGGACGGCCGTCTGCCCCTCATTCTGGACGGCGGCGCCTGCGGCGTGGGGGTGGAGTCCACCGTCGTTACCCTGGCGGGGGAGCAGCCCGTACTGCTGCGCCCCGGTTTTGTCACCAAAGAGCAGCTGGAACAGGTGCTGGGCTGCGAGGTGCAGCTGGCGGGCGCGGTGCTCCACAAGCTGAAAGAAGGGGAGACCGCCCGCAGCCCCGGCATGAAGTACAAGCACTATGCTCCCAAGGCCCATGTGACCATCCTGCGGGGCGATTTTGAAGCCTACCGCAAATATGTGTGCGATCACGCCGGCCCCGGCGTTTGGGCCCTTTGCTTTGACGGCGAGGGCGAACAGCTGCCGGTGCCCTTCATCAGCTACGGCGCCCAAGAGGACGACGCGGCCCAGGCCCGGGAACTGTTCAGCGCCCTGCGCCGCCTGGACGAAAAGGGCGCCGGGACGGTCTATGCCCGCTGCCCCCATGTGGGCGGAGTGGGTCTCGCGGTCTACAACCGGCTGGTCCGTGCCGCTGCCTTCGAGGTGGTTGAACTGTGAAGGTGATTGGCATTACAGGACGCTCCGGCTGCGGAAAGAGCGCCGTTTCTGCCCTCTATCGTCAGCTGGGCTACACCGTGGTGGACGCCGACCTGGTGGCTCGGCAGGTGTTGGAGCCCGGCTCGCCTTGCATTGGAAAGCTGACCGAGGCCTTTGGCCCCGATTTAATTACGCCCCAGGGCACGGTGAACCGGCAGCTGCTGGCGGACCGGGCCTTCCGGGATGAAGAAAGCACCCAAAGGCTGGTAAGCATCACCCACCCGGAGATTGTCGCCCGCCTGCTGGCCGCCGCCGACGAGGCAAAAAGCAGAGGAGAGGAACTCTTTTTTGTGGACGGTGCGGTCATCGTGGGCGCGCCCCTCGAAAAACATTGCGACGCCATCTGGCTTGTGAGCGCGCCCTACGAACAGAGCGTGGCGCGTATCCGCAAGCGGGACGGCCTCACCCGGCAGCAGGCCCGGGCACGCCTGGCGGCCCAGCTGCCGGTGCGCACGCTGCGCAAAGCCGCGGTGCGAGAGATACGCAACGACAAAGACATGGAACATCTTCGGCGCCAGGCACTGACGGCGCTTGAGCAGGAGAAAGGCGGTGCATGAGTGGCAAAAAAGTTCACAAAACGAATTTTATGGCTCGTGGTGCTCGCGGCAGTGATCGTGCTGGCAGTGCGGGGCCTGCAGGAGGGGCTTCACCGCATCGATTTGATGCGCTACCCTTTGAAATATACAGAATATGTGGAAAATGAAGCCGCAGCGAACGGCGTGGACCCGCTCCTTATCTACACAGTGATACGCACCGAGAGCGGCTTTGACCCCGGCGCCGAGTCCAATGTGGGTGCCCGGGGCCTGATGCAGATCACCGAGGTCACCTTCGACTGGATCAAAAGCAAAATCGCACCCGGCGAGGATCTCACCTTCGATGACCTTTACGACCCGGCGGTGAACATCCGCTTCGGCGTCTATTATATCTCCGAATGCCTTGAGCGGTACCACGGCGACGTGTCCACCGCGGCGGCGGCTTACCACAGCGGTTGGGGCACCGTGGACGGCCTGCTGGAAAGCAGCGACTACTCCGCCGACGGCGAAGTGCTGCACACCTTCCCTTATCAGCAAATGGGCCTGTATGTCACCAAGATCAACCGGGCCTATGAACGATATCAGACTCTTTACGAAGCCTGAAGAAAGCGAGGAATCTATTATGAGCAAAGAAATGACCGAAGGCCAGAAGCTGGCCGAGCAGCTGTTGTACACCCGTCCCCACGCGGCCGAGGCCAGCGAGGAGCTGAACAAGGCGGCGGATGAATTCTGCGAGGGCTACAAGGCTTTTCTGGATAACGGCAAGACCGAGCGGGACGTGACCGCCTACACCGTGAAGCTGCTGGAGGAGAACGGCTACGTTCCCTTCGTGCCCGGTACCAACTATGCCCCCGGCGCCAAGGTGTATCTGAACAACCGGGGCAAGAGCGTCATCGCCGCCACCATGGGCCAGAAGCCCCTGGCCGAGGGCGTACATATGAACATCGCCCACACCGACGCTCCCCGTCTGGACATTAAGCCCAACCCGCTGTATGAGAACAGCGAACTGGCCCTGCTCAAGACCCACTACTACGGCGGCATCCGCAAGTACCAGTGGGTCGCCACCCCGCTGGCGCTGCACGGCGTCATCTGCAAGGCGGACGGCACCCAGGTGAACGTCTGCATCGGCGAGGACGAGAGCGATCCCGTTTTCTGCATCACCGACCTGCTGCCCCACCTGGGCGCGGAGCAGAACGAGCGCAAGCTCAGCGAAGGCGTGAAGGGCGAAGAGCTGAACATCGTGGTGGGCAGCCTGCCCTACGCCGACAAAGAGGTCAAGGACCGGGTCAAGCTGCTGGCGCTGAAGCTGCTGAACGACAAGTACGGCATCACCGAGCGTGACTTCATCAGCGCCGAGCTGGAGGCTGTGCCTGCCTTCAAGGCGAAGGACGTGGGCTTTGACCGCGGCCTCATCGGCGCCTACGGCCACGACGACCGTGTGGACGCTTATCCTGCCCTCATCGCCGAGATGGAAACTAAGCTCCCCGTTTACACCACCGTTTGCGTGCTCACCGATAAGGAAGAGATCGGCTCCGAGGGCGTCACCGGCCTGAACAGCATGTATGTGTTCCACTTCGTGCAGCAGCTGTGCAAGGCCCAGGGCGCGGACGACATCCTCTGCTTCCAGAATTCCAAGTGCCTGTCCGCCGACGTGACCGCTGCCTTCGACCCCACTTTCCCCTCCGCCTTTGAGGCACAGAACAGCACCTTTGTGGGCAAGGGCGTGGCCATCTCCAAGTACACCGGCTCCCGCGGCAAGGGCGGCGCCAACGACGCCTCTGCCGAACTGGTGAGCTACTTCACCCGCGTATTTGACGCTGCCGGCGCCGTGTGGCAGATCGGCGAGCTGGGCAAGGTGGACCAGGGCGGCGGCGGCACCGTCGCCAAGTATGTGGCCTCCCATAACATCGACACTCTGGATGTGGGCGTGCCCGTGCTGAGCATGCACTCGCCCTTTGAGATGGTGGCCAAGATCGACGTCTACATGGCCTACAAGGCGTTCAAGGCCTTCAACGACAGCGCCGAATAAGCCGCGAAAAAATCCTTCAAATTTTCTCGAAAAAGAGGGTTGACATTCCCCGCAGGGTTTGCTATAATAGCAAAGCAGTCGCGAGACGGCAAGCCCGTGGGGGTGTAGCTCACTTGGGAGAGCGCTTGAATGGCATTCAAGAGGTAAGGGGTTCGATCCCCCTCATCTCCACCAAAACAAACAAATCCGAACCTTGTGCCGATCGGCGATGGGTTCGGATTTGTTTATTATACGGCTTAAAAAGGCGCGCTACGGTTGTATCCAAAACTGTAGTGCGCCTTTTTATTTGGTAAATCCCACAATGTAATGGCTTTGCCCCAGTCATCATGTGTCTGGCCGTATTTTCATACTTAAAGAATTGTTCTCCTGAATGAATTTGAGAAGGTCAGGATTAACTTGGTCGGCATATTTCTGAAGATAGTTCACAATGCCTAATGGAACCTCATATTGCAAGCCATCAACAAATTTCCCGGTAATTTCGTATGTAAATACATAATCGTTGGCAGAAAGCGCCGAGGGATGAATCATTGATAGTAATGAAAGAAAAATCACTGTTATTTTCCGTAATACGTTGAATAAAACATTTGACAGTTCTTCTCGTTGTTGACGGGCAAGGTATCCGTTTGCTTTTATGCATTCAATTGAATTGACATGAACGTAGTCGTTGAGAATTAAATCTATATTTTTCCAGCAATCAGCAACAAGATCATAAGAAGACTTAATACTTTGCGCCTTTTCACTTTTAGATTCCTTTTTATTCTTGAAAGTGTTAGTGTAATTAGCGGAACAAAAAACATTTCTAAGTTTTTGGGGTTTATTGCTATCCCCACTATACTTGTTGGCAT
>NZ_DBFNWJ010000059.1:0-127781 GCF_048426865.1 Candidatus Allofournierella merdipullorum | reverse complement strand
GGCACAAAGCCGGGCGCTCCCCCCCCTCTTTTTTATTGCCAGACCCATCGGGCAAAGGACCGGTTTACGCCGCACAGAACATGTTCCTGAACGCCGTCCTTTTCAAACACCCGCAGAGCGCTCATCCGCTCCTGTTCGTTTTCGGCAAAGCCCCGCCCGGCCATATAGTTGGTGATGTCGGTCTCCGGCGCGGCCAGAACCACTTTAGGGGCTGCGGACACCTCCGCCCAGGGCTCTTCCAGAAAGGTTACCTGGGCAAGGCCCCACGCCGCCGAGGCAAAATTCGCGGTGCCGAAGGTGAGAAGGGAGAAAAGGCATGCCGCCAGCATCGCGGCGGCCAAGGACAGGGCGACAAAGGCCGCCAGCACCCGGCGGCGTTTTTTCTTCCACCGGGCGGCAAAGGCGTAAAAGGCCCGTTCTTCCTGCACCGTCTCCGGCGGGGCGGCGGGGGCGCGCAGCTGTTCCAGCCGGGCGCGGCAGGCGGCGCAGCGGGCCAGGTGTTCCTCCACAAAGGCGGCGGTGTCCTCGCTCACCAGCCCGTCCATCCAGAGGGCCAGCAGGTCCCCCACGATGCTGCACTCGTTTTTCATTCCTCTTCCTCCTCCCAGCGGCGGCGTATCATCTCCCGGGCCCGGTGGCAAGTGACGCAGGCCCAGTTTGCGGTTTTTCCGTAAAGGCTTCCGATGTCCTTGTAGAGCAGTTCCCCGAAGGCCCGCAGGCGAAAGACCTCCCGGTAGGGCTCGGGCAGTTCTTCCGCGATGGCCCGCAGGCGGGCCGCCTGGTCCCGGGCGGCGGCCGTCTCTTCCGGGGGCGGGGCGGGGTCGGCCAGCTGCCCCAGCAGGGTCTCGTCGGCGGGGCGGGTCCGGCGGCTTTTTTTCAGATGGGTGTAGTAAGCGTTTTTGGCGATCTGGCACAGCCAGACCCGCACCTCGCACTCGCCCCGGAAGCCCTCCGCCGCCCGCAGCGCCCGGAAAAAGGTCTCGCCGGTCAGCTCCTCCGCCATCTGCTCGTCCCCCGAAAGGCGCAGAAGATAGCGGTAGACCGGGCCGAAATATGCTTTGTAGACGTCCTCAAACTCCACCGGGCTGCCGCCTCCTTCCCCCTGTTGTGACCATAAGACTTTTTTCAAGGCCGAAATATTACAAAAAAGCACGGGAAAATTTCCCGTGCTTTTTTCTCTTATTGTCCGGCGTTTTTCACCCGCTCGGCGGCCTCGGCCGCTTCCAGCTCGGCCCGGCGCTTGGCCCGGGCAATGGCGGCTTTCTTGTCCTTCTCCCAGCGGGCGGTCTGGGCTTCGTCCGCAGGCTCGGTGGCCCGGGCAAAGGTGTGGTGCAGCCCGTCGGAGCGCATCCGCCGCAGCCAGATGAGCACCGGGCCGTGGGCGGCGCAATGGGCCATGGAGTAAAGGCTGTTGTTGCCCTTGCGCAGCCACCAGTCTCCCTCGTTGGGGATAAGGGGCGCGCCGCACTGCGGGCACACCGCCCGGCGCATGGTCTCATCGGTGAGCCACACTTCGCCGTCGGCGTAGCCCTTCCAGAGGGTGAAGTCGGTGCGGCGGCTGTCCTCCGGGCAGGCGAGGGCGCGCAGCTGTTCCTCCTCGCTGGGGTACTCCGCCAGCGCCTTGTCCAGGTCGATGAAGGAGCACACCTTCGCGGTGTACACCGCGTCGGCCAGCGCGTCGTGGAAGGCCTCGTCCTTTTCGATGCCAAGGCGCTCCACCACGTTTTCCAGCGTCATGCTCTCCCCCTCGGCCCGGGGCCGCTGGCTGAGGAAGGCCCGCTGCAGGTCGTACCAGGTGTGGGGCCAGGTCTCATCCAGCCCCGCCAGCACCAGGTTCTGCTTGAGCACCGGCACGTCGTCCTGGCCCCACTCGCCCAGAGCCGCGTCGGGGCCGCACCAGTCCATGAAGCGGCGCAGCCCCTCGGCGATGGGCACGCCCGCCGCCAGGTCCTTCTGGGTGAGGCCGGTGACCTTGGCCACATGATGGTGGAGTTTCGGGAAAATTTTGGGCCGCATGGTCACGGTGAAGGTGTCGGTGATCTTGCCGCCTTCCACCTTTGCCGCGCCGATCTGGATGATCTCGCCCCGCAAGGTCTGCTCCGCGCCCTGGTAACGGAAGGTCTTGGGCGCGTAACCCATGTTCCACTCCATGTCAAATACGATCAGCTGGGCCATTTGTCTCTCGTTCCTCTCACGGCACGGGGCGGACAAAACGCCCGCCCCGCTCCAAAGTTATTTTACAGATAGGCCGGCACGGCCTTTTCGCCCGCGGTCACCGGTTCTTCCAGCGCGGGGGCGGCAGGGGCGGCGGCTTCGTCCAGCCGCTCCTTGGCCACGCTGAGCATCAGCTTGATGCGGTTCTCCTGGTTCACCGGCGTGGCGCTGGGGTCATAGTCGATGGGGGTGATGTTGGCGGTGGGGTAGATGGCCCGGATGCGGCTGATCATGCCCTTGCCGCAGATGTGGTTGGGCAGGCAGCCGAAGGGCTGGGCGCAGACGATGTTCTCGTAGCCGCTGGTGACCAGCTCCACCATCTCGGCGGTGAGCAGCCAGCCCTCGCCCATCTTGTTGCCCCGGCTGATGATGCCGTCGGCCATGGTGCGCAGTTCCAGGAAGGGCGCGGGGGCGTGGAAGCCCGCCGCCTTCATGGCCGCGCCCGCCGCCCGCTCGATGCCGTCCATATACTTCAGCAGCGCCTCGGAGCCCCAGACGGCGGCCCTGGAGCCGCCGTAAAAGCGCACGGTGTCGCCCATGTTGCTGATGCAGTACTGCACGAAGCCCAAAAGGCCCGGCAGGTTCACTTCGCAGCCTTCGCCGGCCAAAAATTCCTCCAGCCGGTTGTTGCCCAGAGGCGAATACTTGACGTAAATTTCGCCCACGACGCCCACCTTCACCTTGGGCACCCGCTCCACGGGGATGGCGGCGTAGTCGGCGGCGATGGCGGGGAAGAGTTTTTTCATCGCGCCCGCCGAGATGTTCCGGCCGGCCAAAAAGTCTTTACGCAGGCGGGCCAGCCATTTTTGGGTGAGGGCCTCGGCCGCGCCCTTTTCCTTCTCGTAGGGGGAGGTCTGGTTGCGCAGGGCCATCAGCAAATCGCCGTAGACGATAGCCGCCAGAGCCATTTTGAGCAAAGGCAGGGTCATTTTGAAGCCCGAGTCCTTTTCCAGGCCCGAGAAGTTCAGGCTGGCCACCGGGATGTGGCCGTAGCCCGCGCGGGCCAGCGCCTTGCGCAGCAGGTGGATGTAGTTGGAGGCCCGGCAGCCGCCGCCCGTCTGGGTGATGAGCAGGGCGGTGTGGTCCAGGTCGTACTTGCCGCTGTTCAGCGCATCCAGAAACTGGCCGATGACCAGCAGCGCCGGATAGCAGGTGTCGTTGTGGACGTATTTCAGGCCCAGCTGGGCCACCTGGCTGCCGCAGTTGCCCAAAATCTCGGTGCGGTAGCCTTCCTTTTCCAGCGCCGCCTGCAGCAGGGTGAACTGCACCGGGGCCATGTTGGGGATGAGGATGGTGTGGGTCTTTTTCATTTGGGGCGTAAAGCGCGGGTAGTTCATGGCGTTTTCCATTTCCTCATTCCCCCTTTCTGTCCTTTTCGTCCAGCGCGGCGAAGAGGCTGCGCAGACGGATGTTCACCGCGCCCAGGTTCGTGATCTCGTCGATCTTCAGCTGGGTATACAGCTTGCCCCCCGCCTGCAGGATGCTGCGGGTCTCGTCGGTGGTGATGGCGTCCACACCGCAGCCGAAGCTCACCAGCTGCACCAGGTCCATGTCCGGCTGGGTGGTGCAGTATTTGGCCGCGGCGTACAGGCGGGAGTGGTAGGTCCACTGGTTGAGCACGGTGGTGGGGAATTTCTCCATGTGCCAGGCCACGCTGTCCTCGGTGACGACCGCCGCGCCGTGCTGGCAGATGAGGCCGTCGATGCCGTGGTTCACTTCCGGGTCCACATGGTAGGGCCGGCCCGCCAGCACGATGATGCGCTTGCCCGCCGCCCGGGCGCTGGCAATGATCTGGGCGCCCTTGTCCCGCAGGCGCTGCATGTGGTCGTGATACTCGGCATAGCCCAGGTCGGCGGCCTTGGCCACCTCGGCCTTTTCGATATCCTTAAAGTATTTTTTAAGGATAAAATACATTTTGTTTTTGAAATCCGCCGGGCGGTGCAGGCCCACGAAGTCGTTGATGAAGGGGATGGAAGCCAGTTCGGGGCAGTTGACCTCCAGCACTTCGGGGTAGTAGGCCACCACCGGGCAGTTGTAGTGGTTGTCGCCCAGGTGCTCGTCGATGTTGTAGCTCATGCAGGGGTAGAAGATGGCGTCCACGCCCATCTCGCTCAGCGCCTTGATGTGGCCGTGGGCGAGTTTTGCGGGGAAGCACACCGTGTCGCTGGGGATGCTGGCCTGGCCGGCGGTGTAGAGGGCGCGGTCGGAGGCCGGGCTGGTGACCACGGCAAAGCCCAGACTGGTGAAGAAGGCGTGCCAGAAGGGCAGCAGCTCGTACATATTCAGGCACAGGGGGATGCCGATGCGGCCCCGGCGGCCCTCCACCGGCTTATAGCCCGCCAGCAGGTTCTGCTTGTAGCGGTAAAGATTCAGCGCGTCGTCGCCGCCGGCGGCTCCGCCGCTCACCGGGTGCTCGCAGCGGTTGCCGCTGATGAGCCGCCGCCCGCCGGCGAAGGTGTTCACCGTGAGCTGGCAGTGGTTGGTGCAGCCGTTGCACTGCACGGTGCGGGTGGTCTGGCTGAAGTTTGCCAGCTCCTCGGGGCCCAACACGGTGCTCCGCTGGCCGGGCTTTGCGGTGGCGCGGCCGTGAAGCGCCGCGCCGAAAGCGCCCATCAGACCGGCGATGTCCGGCCGGATGACCTCCACGCCCATCTCCTTTTCAAAGGCGCGCAGCACGGCCTCGTTGTAGAAGGTGCCGCCCTGCACCACGATGTGGCGGCCCAGTTCCTCGGGGCTGGAGGCGCGGATGACCTTATACAAAGCGTTCTTGACCACGCTGATGGACAGGCCCGCCGAGATGTTCTGGATGGAGGCGCCGTCCTTCTGGGCCTGCTTGACGCTGGAGTTCATGAACACGGTGCAGCGGCTGCCCAGGTCCACCGGGCGGTCGGCAAAGAGGCCGAGAGCCGAGAACTCCTTCACGTCGTAGCCCAGGGCTTCGGCGAAGGTCTGCAAGAAGCTGCCGCAGCCGGAGGAACAGGCCTCGTTGAGGAAGATGTCGCTGATGGCGCCGTCCTCGATCTTGAAGCACTTCATGTCCTGGCCGCCGATGTCGATGATGAAGTCCACCTCGGGCAGGAAATGGCGGGCGGCGGTGAAGTGAGCCACCGTTTCCACCACGCCGGCGTCGGCGTTGAAGGCGTGCTGGATGAGGGCCTCGCCGTAGCCGGTGGTGGTGACGCTGGCCACCTCCAGGCCCGGATGGGCGGCGTAGAGCTTTTCCAGCACCTCTTTGACCAGCGGCACCGGGTTGCCCAGGTTGGGCTGGTAGCTGGTGAAGAGCAGGTTGGCGTTCTGGTCGATGACCGCCAGCTTCACGGTGGTGGAGCCGGAGTCGATGCCGATGTGAACCGGGCCGCAGTCGGCGGCGAAGGGCACATGGGGCACGCTGGCTTTCAGATGCCGGGCGTGGAAGGCCTCGTACTCCTCCTTGGAGGCGAAAAGGGGCGGCTCGCTGGCCCAGCTGCCGGAGGCGGCGTTGTGCTCCACCGCGTCGGCCACCTGCGCCAGGTTGAACTGCTTGTCGGCATAGAACGCCGCGCCCAGGGCCACAAAGTGGAGGCTGTGCTCGGGGCACAGGCCCTTTGCCCCCAGCGCCTTGTCAAAGCTCTGGCGCAGCACGCTGTTGAAGGTGAGCGGCCCGCCCAGATACAGGATATTGCCCTTGATGGCCCGGCCCTGGGCCAGGCCGGCGATGGTCTGGTTCACCACCGCGCCGTAGATGGAGGCGGCGATGTCTCCCGCCGCCGCGCCCTGGTTGATGAGGGGCTGGATGTCGCTCTTGGCGAACACGCCGCAGCGGCTGGCAATGGTATAGGTCTTGGTGGAAGAGGCCGCGGCGGTGTTCAGTTCCTCCGGGCTCATTTTCAAAAGGGTGGCCATCTGGTCGATGAAGGCGCCGGTGCCGCCGGCGCAGCTGCCGTTCATGCGCACCTCGGTGCCGCCGGTGAGGAAGAGGATCTTGGCGTCCTCGCCTCCCAGCTCGATGATGACGTCGGTCTGGGGCGCAAGGCGCTTTGCCGCCACCCGGGTGGCAAACACCTCCTGCACAAAGGGTACGCCGCAGCTCCCCGCCAGGCCCATGCCCGCGGAGCCGGAGATGGCAAGGTAGGCGGTGCGCCCGCCCAGCTGCTGGTGCAGCTTGCCCAGGATCTCCTTGGCTTTTTCGGTGATGTGGCTTCCGTGGCGCTCGTAGGTGTCAAAAATCACCTCGTCCGCGTCGTTCAGAACCACACATTTGATGGTAGTGGAACCAATGTCCAGACCAACGCGCATTCGATCTCCTCTTTCTTTATCAGACACGCCCTGCCCCCGTGGCGAGGACGCGAAAAAGCAGCAAAACAGTTTGAGTATAACAGGGAATTTTTAAAAATGTTTGAACCCCGCCGCTCACAGCGAGCGGAAGCCTTTGCCCACGATCTCGGAGGAATTGACGATGGTCAAAAAGGCCGTGGGGTCCGCCCGGCGCAGATGGTTGCGCAGGGCCACCGCCTGCCGGCGGGTGAGCACGGTGGTGTACACCTGCTCCTCCTTGCCGGTGTAGGCGCCCTTGGCGGTGTAGACCGTGGCGCTGCGGTTGAGCTTTTCCAGAATGAAGGACTTCAGCTCCTCCGGCCGGGAGGTGATGACGGTGATGACCTTGCGCTGGTTGAAGCTCTCGATCATGCTGTCCACCACGAAGGCCTTGGCAAAGGTGCCCAGCAGGCAGTAAAGGCCGGTGGCCACGCCGTAGATCCCGCCCGCCCAAACGACGATGGCGATGTCGCTCACCAGCAGCGCGCGGCCCACTTCCAGGCCGGTGTACTTGGCCAGGATCATGGCCACGATGTCGGTGCCGCCGGTGGAGGCGCCCACGTTGAACACGATGGCGCTGCCGATGGCGGGCAGGGCCACCGCGAAGCACAGCTCCAGCAGGGTGTCGTCGGTGAAGGGGCGGGGCATGGGATACACCTTTTCCAGCACCGCCACAAAGGCGGACAGGGCAAAGGAGGAATAGATAGTCACGCCCATGGTCTTTGCGCCCAGGAACACCAGGCCCAGCACCACCAGCGCGGCGTTGATGATGAACAGCGCGCCGCCCACGTTCAGCTCCGGCCAGAGGCTGGCCAGGATGATGGAAACGCCGCTGGTGCCGCCCATGGCGAAGTGGTTGGGGGTCTTGAACAGGTGGATGCCCACCGCCGTGAAAAGCAGGCCCAGATTCAGAAGAAGCGCGTACACCACGAAGTCTTTCGTGGCGAATTTGGGTTTATGGAACATACTATTAAAATACTCTCTTTCCTGCGGGGCGAAAGGGCGCAGAATGGCTCACTGCCCCATTATCGGTAATAAAGTACCATACATCTGCCTTTTTTGTCAAACCCCGGGGCGGCAGACCCGCCGGACGTATTGCAATCGCAGAAAAAATCCTGTAAAATAGTACAGATAATGGAATGCGGGCAGCACTGCCGGCATCCGGACAGCTTTCGAGGAGGGGCAAACCATGGAAAAGCCCAGCAATTTTCTCACCGAGATCATCGACGCGGACCTGGCCGAAGGCCGTGTGAAAGAGATCCATACCCGTTTCCCGCCGGAACCCAACGGCTACCTGCACATCGGCAGCGCCAAGGCCATCTGGATCAACTGGGGCATCGCCCAGGCCTACGGCGGCAAGTTCAACCTGCGCTATGACGACACCAACCCCGTGCGGGAGGACGACGAGTACGTCAAGAGCATTGAAGAGGACCTGCGCTGGCTGGGAGCCATTCCCAACGGCGGCATTTTCTACGGCAGCGACTACTTCGAGCAGTGCTATCAGTACGCCGAGCAGCTCATCAAGGAGGGCAAGGCCTATGTGTGCGACCTCTCCCGCGAGCAGATGCAGGAGTACCGGGGCACTCTGACCGAGCCGGGCCGGCCCAGCCCCTGGCGCGACCGCTCGGTGGAGGAGAACCTGGACCTCTTCCGCCGTATGCGCGCCGGTGAATTCGCCGACGGCAGCCGCACCCTGCGGGCCAAGATCGACATGGCCAGCCCCAACATGAACATGCGCGACCCGGCCATCTACCGCATCGTGCGTGCCCACCACCACCGCCAGGGCGACGCCTGGTGCATCTACCCGCTCTACGACTTTGCCCATCCCATCCAGGACGCCATCGAGGGCATCACCCACAGCATGTGCAGCCTGGAGTT
This sequence comes from Candidatus Allofournierella merdipullorum, assembly GCF_048426865.1. Classification (NCBI taxonomy): domain Bacteria; kingdom Bacillati; phylum Bacillota; class Clostridia; order Eubacteriales; family Oscillospiraceae; genus Allofournierella; species Candidatus Allofournierella merdipullorum. The sequence goes on along the minus strand of NZ_DBFNWJ010000059.1, from coordinate 119,396 downwards.
CGAGAACCACCGGCCTCTGTACGAGTGGGTCATCGACAACCTGCATCTGGGCCCCTTCCCCATCCAGCGTGAGTTCGCGCGGCTGAACGTGTCCAACACGGTGATGAGCAAGCGCTACCTGCGGGAACTGGTGGAAAAGAACATCGTGGACGGCTGGGACGACCCCCGCATGCCCACCCTGTGCGGCCTGCGCCGCCGGGGCTACACCCCCTCCAGCATCTTCGAGTTCGTGAAGAAGGCGGGCGTTTCCAAGGTGTACAGCCTGGTGGACTACCGCCTGCTGGAGCACTGCCTGCGCACCGAGCTGGAGCTCACCTCCCCCCGGCGCATGGCGGTGACCGACCCCATCAAGCTCACCATCACCAACTACCCCGCCGGCAAGGTGGAGTACTTCGACATCCCCAACAACCCCAACAAGGCGGCGAACGACGACTCCACCCGCAAGGTGGCCTTCTCGGGTGAGTTGTACATCGAGCGCAGCGACTTTGCCCAGGTGCCCCCGCCCAAGTTCCAGCGCCTCAAGCCGGACGGCGAGGTGCGCTTGATGGGCGCCTACATCGTCAAGTGCAACGAGGTCGTTCTGGACGAAAACGGCGAAGTGGCCGAGCTGCGCTGCACCGCCGACCTTGATACCGGCAACGGCATGCCCGCCGACGGCCGCAAGGTCAAGGGCACCATCCACTGGGTGAGCGCCGCCCACGCGGTGGACGCGGAGGTGCGCCTCTACGACAAGCTGTTCACCCAGGAGAACATGGGCGAGCTGCCCGAGGGCGCGGACTACAAGGACTTCCTGAATCCGGACAGCGTGAAGGCGCTGCCCTGCGCGAAGCTTGAGGCGGCGCTGGCGGACGCAAAGCCCGGCGAGACCTTCCAGTTCGTGCGGATGGGCTACTTCACCCCCGACTCCAAGCACCCCGGCGTGTTCAACCGCGCGGTGACTCTGAAGGACAGCTTCTCCAAGACTCTGGAGCAGAAATAAACCAAACGCCCCGGCGCTCAAAGCGCCGGGGCGTTTTTCTTTGTGTGTCAGGCGGGCTGCCGTTCCTCGCCCGCTTCGCGGATGCGGATGCGCCGCCGCAGCCAGCCGCCCTGGAGGTAGTAGACCAGGAAGAACAGGCTGGTGAGCGACCAGCTGATGGGGTAGCAGGCCAGCGCGCCGATGAGGGTGTGCCAGACGGTGGCCACCACCGTGAGCACCCACAGGATACGGGTGACGCAGACGCCGATGCTGGTCATGATCATGGGGATGAGCGAGTCGCCCGCGCCGCGCACCGAGCCGCTGAGGATCTCGATGAGCACGTAGGTGGGCCAGAAGGGCACCACATAGTGCAGGATCTCCACGCCCTGTTCGATCACCGGCGCGTCCTGCACGAAGAGGCGGAACAGCACGCTGCCGAACAAGAGGGTGACCGCCATCAGCATGCCGGTGGCCACAAAGGCCATCAGCGCGCACTGGCGCACGCCCTTCTTCACCCGGTCGTACTGGCCGGCGCCGAAGTTCTGGCCCACGAAGGTGGTGATGGACAAACCGAAGGAGTTCATGGTCATCCAGAAGATGCTGTCGATCTTGCCGTAGGCGGTGTAAGCGGCCACCACGTCGGTGCCGAAGCTGTTGATGGAGGCCTGCACCACGCTGTTGGACAGAGAGTACATCACCGACTGCAGCCCGGCGGGCAGGCCGATGCGCACGATCTTTTCCACCATCTCTTTGTCCAGCTGCAGGTAGGAAGGCACGAACCGGTAACAGGCGGTGGTGTGGGTGAGGCTCATCACCGTCATGCCCGCCGCCACGCACTGGCTGGCCACGGTGGCCAGCGCCGCGCCGGCCACGCCCATGCCCAGAATCGCCACCAGCACCACGTCCAGCACGATGTTGGTGAGGCTGGCGCAGATGAGGAAGTAGAGCGGCCGCTTGGAGTCGCCCACCGCCCGCAGGATGCCGGTGCCCATGTTATAAATGAGGCTGGGCACCATGCCCAAAAAGCAGATGCGCAGATAGAGCACCGCGTCTTCCATCACGTCCGCCGGGGTGTTCATGATGGACAGGGCCCAGCGGCTGGCGGCAAAGCCGATAAGCATGATGCCGACGCCGCCCAGAAGGGCCATGGCCATGGCGGTGTGCACCGCGCGCTGCACCTCCACACCCTTTCTTGCGCCGTAGTACTGGCTGATGACCACCGAAGCGCCGCTGGCCACGCCCACAAAGAAGCCCACCAGCAGGTTCTGCACCACCGCCGTGGTGCCTACCGCCGCAAGGGCCCCCTTGCCCACAAAGTTGCCCACGATCACCGCGTCGGCGGTGTTGTAGAGCTGCTGAAAAAATGTTCCGAACCAGATGGGGAAGAAGAACAGCAGAAGCTGCTTCCAGATGACCCCTCCGGTGATGTTGTTGTTCATTCCCACACCCTCCAAAATCAAGAAAAGCGGCGGCCTTCGGCGCATCGGGCGCACGCAAGGTCTCCACTGTCACTATCACGATACTTCACCCGCTCCCCTTTGTCAATAGGGCTTTGGCCCGGCGGAAAAATTTTCTTGCCGCGAACAAAGGGTCTGGCCTGGCGGCGTTTGATATGTTATACTGATTCTGTATAGATAAATCAGGGCGCGGCCCCCTTTTCCGCGCCCGTTGAGGAGGCTGTTTGTTATGGATTTTGTGTGGATCCTGTGGGTCCTGGCCGCTGTTGTGGGGCTGGTGCTGGCGCTCGTTGCCGTGGCGGCGGTGCGCGCGGCGCAGATGAAGCCCACCGGCGCGGTGAAGGCCCAGTTCCCCGAGGCGGACCTGGCCCGGGCGCAGAAGTACGCCGAAGGGCTGGCGGAACTGGTGCGCTGCGAGACGGTGTCCTTCCGGGGCCAGACGGACCGGCGCAAGTTCACCGCCTTCCACAAGGTGCTGCGGCGCACCTTCCCCCTGCTGCACCGCACCGCCGAGATCATGGAATTCAACGGCAGCCTGCTTTATAAAATTTCCGGCGCTGCCCCCGGCCAGAAGCCGCCCATCCTGCTGATGAGCCATCAGGACGTGGTGGCCGCCGAGGGCGAATGGCCCCACGAGCCCTTCTCCGGCGACATTGCCGACGGCGCGGTGTGGGGCCGCGGCACGGTGGACACCAAAGGCAGCCTGTTCTGCATCATGCAGTCGGTGGAAGAGCTGCTGGAAAGCGGCTGGCAGCCGGAGTGCGACGTGTACATCGCTTCCAGCTGCACCGAGGAGTGGAGCGGCGACGGCGCCCCCGCCACCGCCGCCTGGCTGAAGGAGCACGGCGTGCGGCTGGGCCTTCTGCTGGACGAGGGCGGCATGATCATGGAAGGCCCCATGGCCGGCGTGCGCGGGCGCTACGGCATGGTGGGTGTGGTGGAAAAGGGCTACGCCGACGTGAAACTGGTGGCCAAAGACGACGGCGGCCATGCCAGCGCCCCGGGCCGGAACACTGCTCTGGTGCGGCTGGCAAAGCTGATGTGCCGGGTGGAAAAGCACTATCCCTTCCGGGCCCGTTTTTCGCCCACGCTGCGGGAGATGTTCCGCCGCATGGCCCCCAACATGAAGTTCGGCATGCGGCTGGTGCTGGGCAACCTGTGGCTGTTTGAGCCGCTGCTGTGCCTTGTTCTGCCCCGGGTCAACCATCTGGCGGGCGCGATGATGCGCACCACCTGCGCTTTCACCACCGCCAAAGGCTCCGACGGGCTGAACGTGCTGCCTCAGGAAGCCTACGTCACCGCCAACATGCGCTGCATCCCCCACCAGCCCACCGACGAGAGCATCGCCATTCTGGAAAAGCTGGCGAAGCAGTGCGGCGTGGAGACCGAGGTCATCTACAAGGACGCGGTGCCCCCGGTGGCGGACTACAACGCCGCCCCCTTCAAGCTGCTGGAGGAGACGATGGCCAAGGTCTACCCGGGCTACGACGTCTGCCCCTACATCATGACCGGCGGCACCGACGCCCGCTTCTACAAGGAAGTGACCGACAACGCCCTGCGCTTCGCCCCGCTGGAGATCAACCACCAGCAGCACACCAGCATCCACGCCGCGGCGGAGAACCTGTCGGTGCTGGCGCTGCCCCCGGCAGTGGACTTCTACAAGCAGCTGCTGGAGAGCTACTGCGTCATCGACCCCAGCGCTCCCATCGCGGTGAAGAAGCCGGCGGCAAAGAAGCCGGCCCCCAAAAAGCCGGCGGCGAAAAAGCCCGCCGAGCCCGCCGGAGAATCCGCCGAGGCCGCCCCGGTGAAGAAGCCGGCGGCGAAGAAGCCTGCGGCCAAAAAGCCCGCGGTGAAAACGGCCGGTGAAACGGCGAAAAAAACCGCCGCCAAAAAACCGGCGGCAAAGAAGACCGCTTCCAAAAAGGCGGCCGAGCCCGCCCCCGCCGAGGCCCCCCAGGCCGAAGCTCCCGCGGAACCGGCCACCGTTTAAACAACAAACAAAAATCCCGCCCCGGCGAAAACCGGAGCGGGATTTTTTTGCTCATTTCAGCGATGCAGTATTTCCCGGCGGATGATGGCAAAGGCCTTTTCCTCGCCCTCGTCCCGCACCAAAAGCAGCATCTTTTCCAGCAGGGCGCGGGTGTTCGGGTGGAGGATGTAGTGGTCCCGCCCGTGCCGGTAATACTCCCAGGCGGAGGAATCGGTGTAGTCCTCCTTCAGATACACCCGGCTGGCGGCCAGCCGGTCGCAGAGCATCTCCGCCACACACTTCACCGGCATCTCGTTGCCGATGAGGTTTCCGGTGCCCGCCGGGTCGTAGTCGATCCAGTATTCCAGATGGTGGCGGTTGCGGCCCTTGTGGTGCAGCCAGGCGGTGCTGCAGCCCTCGGCCTTGCGCTGGGCGTCGTTGGGGCTGCGGTTGCCCTGAAAGTACTTCACCCCCGGCCAGAACTCCGCCGGGCTGTACTTTGAAAGGTCATGGCAAAGCCCCTGCTTCCAAAGGCCCAGCCGCCGGCAGTAGCAGAACACCAGCCACTTGTGGTAGGTGATGGTGGTCAGGTGCCCCCAGAATCTGCCAAGGGGGCCCCGCCGCCTTGCTTCGCTTTTCACAGGGTCTGCTTGGCCTGCTCTTTCATCTTGCGGCTGCCCAGATGCACCAGGGGCAGCTTGCCCTCGGCGCAGATGGGGCACTCCTCAGGCAGATAGTTGGGCAGGTCCAGCTTGGCGGCGCTGGCCACGATGGGGATGGGGCTGGGCGCGTCGGCCTTGGTGCGGTCCACCACGCAGGCAATGCCCAGGCACACGCCGCCCGCCTCTTCGATGACCCGCTTGGTCTCCAGGCTGGAAACGCCGGTGGTCACCACGTCCTCGGCGATGATGCAGCGCTCGCCGGGCTTGATGGAAAAACGCTTCAGGGTCATCACGTTGTCCACCCGCTCGGTGAAGATGGCCCGCTTGCCCAGCTGGCGGCCCAGCTCGTAGGCATAGACGATGCCGCCCATGGCGGGGCCCACCACCACGTCCACGTTCAGCTCCCGGAGCTTCTCCGCCACCGGGGCCATCACCGCGGCGCACTTGTCGGGGTACTGCTGCAGGTAAGCCATCTGGCAGTAGGCGCTGGAATGGCGGCCGCTGCTCAGCAGGAAATGGCCCTCCAGGAAGGCCTCGCACTCTTTCAGAATTTCCACTGCGTTGCTCATGGTTTCGTTCTCCTTTGTTTCGTTTTAAGGCTTCAGCCGCGGGCACAGCCGCGGATCTCGTCCAGATTTTTCACCCCGTGGCGGTCCATCCACTCACCGATCTCGGCGGTGATGCGCCCGCCGGCGCGGGGGTCCATGAAGTTGGCGGTGCCCACCTGCACGGCGGCGGCGCCGGCCATGATGAATTCCAGCGCGTCCGCGCCGGTGGTGATGCCGCCGAGACCGATCACCGGCACGTCCACCGCGCCCACCGCCTGCCAGACCATGCGCAGGGCGATGGGTTTGACGGCGGGGCCGCTGAGGCCGGCAAACAGGTTGTTGAACACCGGCTTGCGGCGCTCGATGTCGATGGCGCAGGCCTGGAAGGTGTTCACCAGGCTCAGCGCGTCCGCGCCGGCCTCCACGCAGGCGGCGGCCATGCGGGCGATGTCCTCGGCCTGGGGGCTGAGTTTCACCACCAGCGGCTTTTTGCACACCGCCTTCACCCGGCTGACCACCTCTTTGGCGCTGTCCGGCCGGATGCCGTAGGCGATGCCGCCCTGCTTGACGTTGGGGCAGCTGATGTTCAGCTCGATGAAGTCCACGGCGGTCTCGCTGAGCATCTGGGCGCCTTCCTCGTAGTCCTCGATGCAGCCGCCGCCCAGGTTCGCAAACACCGTGGTGCCCAGGGTCAGCATCCGGGGCAGCTCTTCGTCGATGAAGTGGCGCACGCCGGGGTTCTGCAGGCCGATGGAGTTGATGAGGCCCGCCGGGGTCTCATAGAGGCGTTCGCCCTCGTTGCCGTATTTGCCGTTCAGGGTGAGGCCCTTGGAGCAGATGCCGCCCAAAACGCTCAAATTGTACATGTCGGCGTATTCCTCGCCGAAGCCGAAGGTGCCGGAGGCCGGGATGACCGGCCCGGCCAGGCGCTTGCCCAGAAAATCCACATGCAGATCGCTCACAGGCCGAACACCTCCTTCGAATCGAACACAGGGCCGTGCTTGCACACGCTCTTGGCTCCGCTGGCGGTGTGGCAGGTGCAGCCGAGGCAGGCGCCCACGCCGCAGGCCATCTTCTTTTCAAGGCTGACCAGGCACTTCACGCCCGCCGCCTCGCACTTGGCGGCCACCGCCTTCATCATGGGTTCGGGGCCGCAGCAGAGCACCAGGTCGTACTCCTCCGGGTGGAGGATGCCGGTGACCAGGCCGTGGTAGCCCACCTTGCCGCTGTCGGTGGCAACGTGCACCCGGCCGCACAGGGGCGCAAAGCGCTCCAGGCCGTAGGGCTCGTCCCGAAAACCGGTGTACAGATCGGGCTTTTTGCCCGCAGCGGCCAGTTCCCGCACCAGCTGGTAGAGGGGCGCGGTGCCGATGCCGCCGCCCACCACCGCAATTTTGCCCTCGGCGGCGGCCACGTCAAAGCCGTTGCCCGACGGGCCGCTGAGCAGCAGGGTGTCGCCGGGCAGCAGCGCCGCCAGCAGGCGGGTGCCCTGGCCCCGCACCTCATAGAGGAATTCCAGCGTGCCGGTGCTTTCGTCCCAGCTGTGGACGCTGATGGGGCGGCTCAAAAGGGGAGCCGCCGTGTCCGGCCAGCAGCGCAGCATGAAGAACTGCCCGGCGTGGGGGGCTTTGTCCGCCCGGGGCCACGTCACCGCCAGCAGGCGGATGTTCGGCGCAACGACGGTATGCGCCAGCACCTTCACCTCACAGGCTGTTGCAGGCATGGGCAATGGCCTCCTTCATTTTGATGCACTCGTTGCGGGCCGCCTCGTCGAAGGCGGTGCCGGGCTGCTTCTTGTAGGCCAGCAGCACCGCGCGGCTGGAGTTCACCACGCCGCCGTTGCTGTGCTTGTCCAGATAGCGGGCGATGTCGTCGGCGGTGCCGCCCTGAGCGCCGTAGCCGGGGATGAGGAAGAAGCTGTCCTGGTAGCGGGCGCGAATTTCCGCCGCCTCCTCGATGTGGGTGCCGCCGATGACGAGCCCCAGGCTGGAGTAGCCCTTCTCGCCCATACACTCGAGACCCAGCTCGTGGAGCTTGTCGCCCACCATGTCGTAGACGTGGCGGCCGTCGGCCAGCTTCTCGTACTCAAAGTCCTTCGCGCCGGGGTTGGAGGTGCGCACCAGCACGAACAGGCCCTTGCCCGCGCCGGTGACGTAGGGCAGGTAGGGGCGGATGGAATCCAGGCCCATGTAGGGGGCCAGGGTGATGAAGTCGGCCTCGAAGTCGCCCTCGAAGTGGGCCTTGGCGTACATCTCGGCGGTCTTGGCGATGTCGCCCCGCTTGATGTCCGCGATGACCGGCATGCCGGCGGCCTTCACGTAGTCCAGGGTCTCCTTGTAGGCGCGGATGCCGTCCAGGCCCAGGCTCTCGTAATAGGCGATCTGCACCTTGAAGCAGCCCGCCACGTCCTTGGTGGCGTCCACAACGGCCTTGTTGAACCGCACGATGTTCTCGCCGGCGGTCAGCTCTGCCTTGGCAAAGCCCTCCGGCAGGTAGGAAAAGTCGGTGTCCAGGCCCACACACACCGGGCCGCGGGCGGCCACCGCTTCGTACAGCTTGTCCATGTTGGTCATCATAACATTCCGCTCCTTTTAATAATTGTATTATATGAATGAAATATAACTATTTGTATTACCGCTTCCAGGTGATCTTGCCGCCCTTGAGGGTGAGGTCCACCCGGCCGAAGAGCTGCGCGCCGTCGTAGGGGCAGTTGCGGCTCTTGGAGTGCAGGGCGTTTTTGTCCACGGTATAGGGGGTGTCCAGCTCCACCAGGGTGAGGTCTGCCGCGTAGCCGGGCAGCACCCGGCCGTGGCCGGCAAGACCCAGGATTTCGGCGGGGGCGGTGCTCATCAGCTCCGCCAGCCGAGCCAGAGGCAGGCCGTTCTCCTTGCAGAGTTTGGTGTAGCACACGCCGAAGGCGGTCTCCAGCCCCACCATGCCCGCCGCTCCGGCGGCCTTTTCCTCGTCGGTGTGGGGGGCGTGGTCGGTGGCGATGGCGTCCACCACGCCCAGGCGGATGGCCTCGATGAGGGCCCCCACGTCGTCGGCGGTGCGGATGGGCGGGTTCACGCGGTAGTCGGTGTCGGCAAACCACAGGTGGTGGGGGGTGACTTCGCAGGTGACGGGCGCGCCCTTCCACTTGGACTGGCCGATGGCCTCCACCGCCTCCCGGGTGCTCACATGGCACATGTGCAGCCGCGTGCCGTAGTACTCGCACAGGTGCAGGTTGCGGATGGTCTCGATGTTCTCCGCCAGCCGGTAGTCCCAGGAGGAGATGTCCATGTCCTCGGCGTGGCTCATGATGACAAGGCCACGCTGGGCGGCGATGGCGAAGGCTTTGGCCATCACGTCGCCGGACTGCACGCCCTTGCCGTCCTCGGTGATGAATTTCAGGTCCTCGGGCAGGGTCTTGAGGTGGTCCAGGGTATGGCCGTCGAAGTTTTCGGTGATGCTCACCGACTGGTTCGCGCCGCACAGGCCCACCCGCTCGGCCTCGGCCATCACGCTGTGGGCGATGTCCGCCGAGGAGCAGACGGGCTTTGTGTTGGGCATCAGGTTCACGAAGGTGTAGCCGCCCGCAGCAGCGGCGGCGGAGCCGGTGGAGATGTCCTCCTTATATTCAAAGCCGGGGGTGCGCCAGTGGCAGTGCAGGTCCACGAAGGCGGGCAGCACCGTGCGCCCGGCGCAGTCCAGCACTTCCTCGCCGTCGGCGGCAAGGTCCAGACCCATGGCGGCGATGAGGCCGTTTTTCAGCAGCAGGTCCACCGGCTGGCCCGAGGCCAGGCGCGCGTTTTTCAGCAGCATGGGCAAGTTCGCTCCTTTCCATATCCTGCGGCCCGGGGCCGCGTTTTGGGCAAAAAAAAACTTTTCCCCCGAAAAGGAAAAGTCAAACAAAAGATGCAGAAAAAACACCGGCCCGCAAACCCAAAGCCCCGCGCTGTGCAAATCGGTGGGTCATGTGCTGCCGGCCCCTTTCTCTGCGTGTTAAATCAATTTATGTTAGCATACTTTTTACTGTGCGTCAAGCCCGGCCCTTGCGCCGGGGGGCGCTTTGCGTTACACTGGGAACAGCGCCCCGCCCGGGGCGCGGAGAGGAGCTTTTTTGCGATGAAACGACTGCTTTTGCTGTTTGTCTGTCTTTTGATGCTGGCGGGGTGCGCCGGCGAGCCGGCGGCGCCGTCCCTGCCCGCCGCAACGCCGGAGCCCACAGCCACGCCCGCGCCCACCGCCACCCCGGACCCGGAGGCCGCCTGGGCCGAGGCCGCCGCGGCCTTTCGGGAATGGCTGCCCACGCAGCCGGGCTTTGAAAACTTCTCCTTCGCGGTGAAAGAGGGCTTCCCCTATCTCATTTGTGTGAACCGGGCGGCCAGCTGCGTGACGGTGTACGCCGATGACGGCGCAGGCAGCTATTCGGTGCCCTACATGGCCATGGTGTGCAGCGGCGGCGAGGACACCCCTCTGGGCAGCTTTTCCACCCCGGTGAACTACGACTGGCGGCTGCTCTCCGGCCCCTGCTACGGCCAGTACGCCACCCGCATCGACGGGCCTTACCTTTTCCACAGCGTGCCCTACTACACCCAGCACAAAGACGATCTGGAATACGACCAGTTCAACCAGCTGGGCACTCCCGCCTCGCTGGGGTGCATCCGGCTGGCGGTGGCGGACGTGCGCTGGATCTACGAAAACTGCCCCATCGGCACGCCGGTGGTCATCTATGACGACGCCGAGAACCCCGGCCCCATGGGCAAGCCGGAGACGCTGTACATCGACCCGGCGGACGAGACGCTGCGGGGCTGGGACCCCACCGACCCCGACCCGGCGAACCCCTGGGACGACAGCTATCTGGATGGCACAGCCATCCGCAGCCGTGCGGCGGCCGCCGACTGGGAGGCTTTTAAAAACAGCGAGGCCTTCACCCAGAACCTGACCCCCACCGACCTGCAGGGCTGGAGCCACGACAGCTCCATCGAGGGTACCCGGGGGTAAGAGAGAAACGGCCCCATGCCGATTCGTGCCACTTCGCCCGAGCCTTCCGCACCGCACGCGGCGTCCCGGACACTTTTCACGACGAAGAAAAGTGTCCGTTCCGAGGCGCACTACGTGCGGAGGCACGGGCTTCGCCTCGGCGTTCATCAAACGGCGGTCCGGGTGAATCTTTTCGCAAAGCCGTCCCTTTTCTTTTTCGGGGCGGCGTTTCCCTTTTATCCTTATGCGGCCTCAGCCCGCCAGTTCCTCCATCGCCTCGCGGGCAGTGTCGGCGCTGAACAGAAAGCTGCCGCTGAGGGTGTAAACTTCCACGTGGCTGCCCACATAACGAATCTCGTACTCCATAATTCCTGCCCGCCTTTCTGCGTTTTGGCTTTGCGGGGTTTGCGTTTCCCCCGCCTCATGCTACCAGTATAGGCGAATATAGGTACGATAATCGGGATTTTGAATGGCGGCGGAAAATTTTTCCGCCGCGCAAAAAAGGGCCGCCCCCGGCAAATCCGGGGGCGGCCCTTTCGCTGTGTTTTCACTCGGTCTTTTGATAGACCGCTTCGATCTCGGCCACATACATGGTGTGGTAGTCCTTTTCCGGGTACCAGCGCTCGTCGGCGTCGCAGCCGGGGGCAAAGCCCGCCGGGTCCAGCGGCTGGGTATAGAGAGTGCGGCACACCAGCACCGTCTCGGCCTGGGCGAAGGCGGGCGCGCCGTCGAAATCGCACACCTCAAAGCCCACCTTGCCGATCTTGTCCTCGTCCCGGCCGCTGACCCGGCCCAGATAGGCCAGGTTCTGGCGCTGCTCCTCGCCGTAGAAGCTCAGGGTGAAGCGGCCGGCGGCGTCCACGAACTCCTTGGTGAACCGCTGGGGCCGAAGGAACACAAAGGCCACGTCCTTGCCCCACATCACCCCCATTCCGCCCCAGCTGGCGGTCATGGTGTTCACCCTGCCCTCCTTTTCGGCGCTCACCAGCATCCACCGGCGGCCGATCATGTTGAAAGGCTCGGCATGAAGGGCGGAAAGTTCGATCTTCTCAAAGGACATGTTCATCACACTCTGCTTTCTGTCTGGATCTTGCCCGGGGCGGGGCGGCCCTTGCCGCCGCCGCGGTAGCGGTCATAACAATACTGGATGATGGCGCCCCGCTTCACGATGCCGATGAAGCTGCGCTTGTCATCCAGCACGGGCACAAAGTTCTGGGTCATGGCGGCGGCCACCAGTTCGTCCATCTGGGTGTTCACCGTCACCGGCAGGTAGTCCCGCTTGCGGGGGATGGCCCGCACGGGAATGTCCTCGGCGTTTTCGATGCGGATGCCCTGGTTCTTGATGGCCCAGAGCAGGTCGCCTTCGGTCATGGTTCCCACATACTCGCCTTTGCGGTTGAGCATGGGGATGGAGGAATAGCGGTGGTACTCCATCTTTTCCAGAGCCTGCCGCAGGGTGAAATCATCGTATATAAAAGCCACGTCCTGTTTGGGAGTCAGAAAAAACAGGATGTTCACGCGCAAGACCTCTTTTCTGGGCACAGGAATGCCCGTCATTCTTTTGTTATTTTTATTATACCACAGCTTGCGCGTCCGAGTGTGAAGAACTTGTTAAACCCGGCGGCGGATTTTTCGGCGGGCGGCGCGAAACGGGCCGTTCCCCTTTAAAAATATCCGTTTCTGTGGTAGAATAGAACACGATTATCCCATCGAAACGGCTGAAAGGAGGCCGCGTCTTTGCCCTTTGCAAAACGAGCCGCCGCGCTGGCGCTGGCGGCCTGCCTTTTCCTGACCGGGTGCGGCGCGCCGGCCGGGGACGACTCCGCTCCCGCGCCGAGCCCCACCCCCTCGCCCTCGGCTCCGGCCCCGGCCGACCGGCTGGTGCTGGGCTACACCCCCGGCGACGGGTTCAACCCCTTCCTCACCGGCTCTACGCTGGTGCGCCAGAACGCCGGGCTTTTGTACGAAAAACTGGTGGAGATCGGCCCCGATATGTCCATCGTCTACCGGCTGGCCAGCAGCATCGACGTGCTGGACCTGCAGGCGGTCATCCACATCCGGGGCGGCGCCACCTTTGCCGACGGAACCCCCGTCACCGCCGAGGACGCGGCCGCCAGCATCGAGGCCGCCCGCACCAGTCCCCTCTACTCCGGCCAGCTGACCAACGTGACCAGCGTGGAGGTGAGCGACGGGGCGGTGGTGGTGACGCTGGCCCGGCCCGATTCCCTGTTCAGCTATCTGTGCGACATCCCGGTGCTGAAGGCCTCGGAGGTGGCGGCGGCAATGCCCACCTCCAGCGGCCGCTACGTCTACAGCGAGGGCGGCGTGCTGGTGGAGAACCCCCGCTGCCTCTTCGCCGAGGACGGCCAGCCCACGGAAATCGGCCTGGCCGAGGTGGGCAGCTACAACGAGATGGTCTCGGGCCTGACGGTGGGCTCGCTGAACCTCTACCAGACCAGCGAGCTGAACGACTCGCCCTCCGGCGTTGCCAGCGACCTGAGCTATTACCGCACCAACAACCTCATCTTCCTGGGGGTGAACGGGGCGGCGGCGCAGGACAACGCCATGCTCGCCCCCCTGCTGGGCACCGCCGCCGGGCGGGGGCTGCTGAGCCAGATCATCGGCCGCCGCGTTCTGGCGGAAAAGGGTTACTATTCCCGGGCCTACCCGGCCACCGGAGCCATCAACAGCTTCTACCCCTGCGTGCTGGCCCAGCAGGTCATCCTGCCGGAGGCCCAGCACACCGAGGCGGAGGCCCGGGCCGCGCTGGCGGCGCTGGGCTACACCGAAAACCCCATGGACGGCTTCTTCTACACCGCCGACGGCCAGAAGCTGACGGTGCGGCTCCTTGTCTACAGCGGCAACACCTACAAGCGCTACGCCGCCAGCCTCCTGGCGGACCAGCTGGAGACGGTGGGCATCGCGGTAACGCTGGAACAGGCGGATGATTTTGAAGTTTTCCGCGAAAAAGTGCTTTTGGGCGATTTTGACCTGTACATCGGCGAGGTCAAGTTGTATAATAATATGGATATGAGCCCGTTTATGGAGGGCGGCGGCGCCAGCGCCGGCATCGTGCAGAGCGAAGCCCTTTCCGCTGCCTACGACGCCTTCCGCAGCAACATGAGCGCCGCGGGCGCCTACGAGGCGGCCTTTGCCGCCGAGATGCCCTTTGTGCCCCTTCTGTGGCGCAACGGCACCGTGGTGCACACCCGCAGCATCCGGGGGCTCACATCCTCTATCAGCAATGTGTTCTATTCTCTGGGGCAGCTTCAGTTTGTCTCCGCAGACTCTTAACCGAACAGGAGGTTGTTTGTATGATCACCTTGCAAAACCCGCTGGGCACCATCAGCATGAACGCCGACTACTTCGCCGAACTGGTCAGCCTGGCGGCCCGCAGCTGCTACGGCGTGGCCGGCATGGCCACCGGCGGCGCCCACGACGATTTCAAGAGCCTTTTCTTCGGCAGCGATTTCCCTGAAAAGGGCGTGCGGGTGACCCAGAACGAGGGCAAGCTCACCATCGAGCTGCACATCAAGGTGGGCTATGGGCTGAACATCGCCACCATCGTGCAGAGCATCACCCACAAGGTCAAGCATGAGGTGGAAAACGCCACCGGCCTGAAGGTGGAGCGCATCGAGGTCTCGGTGGACGACATCGTGGCCGACTGACGGCCCCCTTCCCGCCGTCTTCGCGGGCGGACCCATAACTTTGATGTTGAGGTGTACTGTAATGATTACTGGTCGTATCCTGCGTGACGCCATCCTCTCCGGCGCCAACAACATTTCCAACCAGCGTTCCCGCGTGGACGAGCTGAACGTCTTCCCCGTGCCGGACGGCGACACCGGCACCAACATGAGCATGACCGTGGGCGCGGCGCGCCCCGAGCTGGAAGCCATGAGCGACGACTGCACCGTGGGCGAGGCCGCCAAGGCCGCCGCCAGCGCGATGCTGCGGGGCGCCCGGGGCAACTCCGGCGTTATTACCAGCCTGCTGTTCCGCGGCTTTTCCAAAGCGCTGGACGGCAAGAAGACCGCCGACGCCGCCGACGTGGTGGCCGCTCTGCAGAAGGGCGTGGAGGCCGCCTACAAGGCCGTGATGAAGCCCACTGAGGGCACCATGCTCACCGTGGCCCGCGTGGCCAGCGAAGAAGCCGCCGCCAGCGGCATCGCCGACGTGGTGGAGCTGTGGCAGCTGGTGATGAGCGCCGGCCAGCGCGCGCTGGACAACACCCCCAACCAGCTGCCGGTGCTGAAGAAGGCCGGCGTGGTGGACGCGGGCGGCCAGGGCCTGATGGTCATTTTTGAGGGCATGCAAATCGTGTTCGAGGGCGGCAAGCCCATCCAGTGCGAGGAAGCGGCCCAGAACAAGGCAAAGCTCTCCACCGACGGCGCCGGCAAGGGCGTGTTCACCGACGACCTGATGAAGGTGGAGGACATCAAGAACGGCTACTGCACCCAGTTCCTGGTGAACAAGAACGAGGGCGCCAGCATCGCCAAGCTCCGGGCTTTCCTGGAGTCCAACGGCGACAGCGTGGTGGTCATTGAGGACGACGACGTGGCCAACTGCCATGTGCACACCGCCGACCCGGGCAAGATCTTGAGCCACGCCATCCAGTACGGCTACCTCACCGGCTTCAAGATCGAGAACATGCACGAGCAGTTCCTGGCCCGCCAGAAACAGGGCAAGGGCCTGGAGAAGCAGAAGGCCGCCGAGGAGGCTCCCGCCGCTGCCTTCCCCTACGCCGCGGTGGACCCCGAGCGCACCTTCGGCTTTGTGGCCGTGGCCGCCGGCGAGGGCCTGGCCTCCGTGTTCGCGGATCTGGGCGTGGACGCCGTGGTCAGCGGCGGTCAGACCATGAACCCCGCCACCGAGGACATCCTGGCCGCCGTGCAGAGCGTGCACGCCGGCACCGTGTTCGTGCTGCCCAACAACAAGAACATCATCATGGCCGCCGAGCAGGCCCAGAAGATCGCCGACCGCAAGGTGGTGGTGCTGCCCACCCGCACCATCCCCCAGGGCATCACCGCCATGCTCAGCTTTGACCCCGACGCCGACGCCGACGCGAACTCCATCGCCATGATGGAGGCCGCCGGCCGCGTGAACACCGGCCT
Source organism: Candidatus Allofournierella merdipullorum (assembly GCF_048426865.1). NCBI lineage: Bacteria > Bacillati > Bacillota > Clostridia > Eubacteriales > Oscillospiraceae > Allofournierella > Candidatus Allofournierella merdipullorum. The sequence continues at coordinate 103,726 of NZ_DBFNWJ010000059.1, read as the reverse complement.
TGTGACCTTCGCCGCCCGCAACAGCGACTTCGACGGCCACAAGATCAAGAAGGGCGACATCATGGCTATGGAGAACGGCAAGATCGTGAACATCGGCACCGACATCTCCAAGATGACCTACCGCCTGGCCCGCAGCATGGTGAAGAAGGACACCAGCTTCATCACCCTCATCAGCGGCTGCGACGTGAGCGAGGAAGAGGCCCAGCGCACCCTGGAACTGGTGCAGGCCAAGGTGGGCGACAGCGTGGAAGTGACCCTCATCAACGGCGGCCAGCCGGTCTACTACTACATGATCGGCGTGGAATAAGCCCATACAACACCCACAGGCGGCAGGCACGGAATGTGCCTGCCGCCTTTTTTCGCACGGGATTTGTGCTATAATGAGGAAAACACGAAGGAAAGGGGGCCACGGCCATGCGGGCAGACACACCGGTGCAATACCTCAAGGGCGTGGGCCCCAAGACCGCCGAAAAGTTCGCAAGGCTCGGCGTGGCCACGGTGGAGGACCTGCTGGGGCTGTATCCCCGGCGGTATGTGGATTATTCGAATCCCGCCCCGGTGGCCGCCGCCCCCTTCGACACCGACACGGTGGTGAAAGCGGCGGTGTATTCAAAGCGCGGCGCTGTGCGGCTGCCCGGCGGGCGCACCATGGTGCAGGTGCTGGCGGGAGACGACAGCGCCGGCCTGTCCCTGACCTGGTTCAACACCCACTTCGCGGCGGACAGCCTGCAGGTGGGGCAGGAATACTTTTTTGAGGGCCGGGTGCGGGGCACGCTGACGAGGCGGGAGATGACCAACCCCACGGTGCGCACCCCCGCCCAGGTGGAAAAAACGCCCCTGGCCCCGGTGTATCCCCAGACGGAGGGCCTTGGCAGCGGCCAAATCGCCCGGTGCGTGGCCCGGGCGCTGGAAGAGGCGGAGCCGCTGGAAGAGATCCTGCCGCCGGAGTTTCTGACCCGGTTCAAGCTGCCGGGGCGCTGGCAGGCCCTGCAGGACATCCACCGCCCCGCCTCCATGGCCGCCGCGGCGGCTGCAAGGCGGCGGCTGGTGTTCGACGAACTGTTCACTTTGCAGCTGGGCCTGGGGCTTTTGCGCAGCCGGGGCGCGGCGAAGGCCAGCGCGGTGATGGAGCCCGCCGACCTTGACCCCTTCTGGTCGAGCCTGCCCTTTGCCCCCACCGGGGCCCAGCGGCGGGCGGCGGGGGAAATCTGCGGCGACATGACCAAGACCGCCCCCATGAACCGGCTTCTGCAGGGAGACGTGGGCAGCGGCAAGACGCTGGTGGCGGCGGCGGCGGTGTACACCGCTTACAAAAACGGCTGGCAGAGCGCCCTGATGGCCCCCACCGAAATTCTGGCCGCCCAGCACGCCGAGACGCTGCACAAGCTGCTGGGCCCCTTCGGGGTGCGGGTGGCGCTGCTCACCGGCGGCATGAAGGCGGCGGCAAGGCGCACGGCGCTGGCGGCCATCGCCGCGGGGGAGGCCGACCTGGTGGTGGGCACCCACGCGGTCATCGGCGAGGGAGTGCAGTTCAAGGCGCTGGGCCTTGCGGTGGTGGACGAACAGCACCGCTTCGGCGTGCGCCAGCGGGGCCTTTTGGCGGGCAAAGCCGCCCAGCCCCATGTGCTTGTGATGAGCGCAACGCCCATTCCCCGCACGCTGGCGCTGCTGGTCTACGGTGATCTGGACATCTCGGTGCTGGACGAGCTGCCCCCCGGGCGAAAGGCCATCAAGACCTACGCCGTGGGCGGCGAAAAGCGCAAAGCCATGTACGGCTTTCTGGAAAAGCAAATTGCCGCCGGGCGGCAGGTCTACATCGTCTGCCCGCTGGTGGAGGAGAGCGACGGCGAAAACACCGGCGACCTGGCGGCGGTGACCACCTATTACACCGAGGTGGCCAAGGCCCTTTTGCCCGGGCGGCGGGTGGGGCTGATGCACGGGCGGCTGAAGGCGAAGGAAAAGGCCGCCGTGATGGAGGACTTCAAGGCCGGCAGGCTGGACGCACTTGTCTCCACCACCGTCATCGAGGTGGGCGTGGACGTGCCGGGCGCCACGGTGATGGTGATCGAAAACGCCGAGCGCTACGGTCTGTCGGCCCTGCACCAGCTGCGGGGCCGGGTGGGCCGGGGTGCGGCGGAGAGCTTCTGCATCCTGGTGAGCGACCACCCCGGCGAGGGGGTGAAGGACCGGCTGCGCTTTCTCTGCTCCACCCAGGACGGCTTTGCCATTGCGAAGTACGACCTGGAGCACCGGGGCCCCGGCGACTTTTTCGGGGACCGGCAGCACGGCCTGCCCACCCTGCAACTGGCCAGCCTGACCACCGACACCCGCACGCTGGCGGCGGCTCACGCCAGCGCCGCCGAACTGCTGGAGGCAGACCCGGCCCTCACGGCCCCGGAGCACCGGGCACTGGCGGGGCAGGTGCAGCGCCTATTTGGACGCACCACCTTCAACTGAAACCAAAGGCCCGGACGGGGAACGCTCCCCGCCCGGGCCTTTTTTATTGATTATAGTTGGGCCGGTCCGCCCAGAAATCCTCCTTCGGCAGCATCGCGAAGGTGTAGCGCGTCTCGTCCACGACGCCGCCGTCCTCCGGCAGCTCCACCTGCCCCACGCTGTATCCCGTTGCCACAAGGTAGGCATCCTGCGTTTCGGCAAAGACCTCCAGCGGAAAGTCCCCCAACTCCCCGGCGGTGGCGAGGGTCTGCTTCACGGTGTGGCCCTGGGGGTCGATGAGGTAGTTGTCGAAGACGCCATCCTCTTCGCCCCGCACCAGGAATCCCTCTGCCGCGGCGGCCTGCAGCTGTGCCTGGGCCAGCTGCAGGCCCTGGTTCAGGTCGGTGGCGAGGGTGGTCTCCCCGCCCCCCGCCAGCGGCAGGCGGCAGATGCTGCCCGTGCGGTTTTCCAAGAGATAGAGAGCCTCCCCGTCGCAGGCGGCGCTGACCGGCCGCTCGCTGCGCACAAGCTCCTTCCAGCTGCCGTCGTCCACGTTCCACAGGCCCCAGCCCGCCTGGGTGCCCTCGCCGAAGCGCAGCACCAGTTCCCGCCCGCAGGCGCCCACAATGGCGGTGTCCAACAGCGGCAGGCCCGTCTGCTCCTGCTGCTCCCCGGTGGCCGGGTCCAGAATGAGCAGCCGCTTTTCCGCCTTGCCGTCGGTGTAGTCCGCCAGGATGCAATACAGCCGCCGGCCGTCCCAGGCGGGCGGGCCCGCCACCGAGACAGACGCGTCAAAGCGGGCCAGTTCCTTCCGGTCGGAACCGTCCCGCTCACAACACAGGATGCGCGCCTGGCCGCCGTCGTTCTCCCAGGGCGCGCCCTGCCAGACCACGAACAGCTGCTCCCGGGCAGTGTACACCGTCACGTCGCAGCCCTCCCACGCAATGCGGGCGGTGCAGCCCTCGTCGGTGTGGGCGCAGCCGGCGCTGCACACCGGGGCGTCCTGCAGGGTGGTGAAGTCCACGAAATGGAGCACAAAGTCGCCGCCGTTTTCCCGGGCAAGGTAGTAGTAGCCGGTTTCGGCGTCCCACTGGGTCAGCACGGTCAGCTCCGCGTCGGATGCGGCGGGCGCCGCGCTGGCCCCGGGCGCGGAGGAAGCGGGGGCGTCGGCAAGCAGAGGGCTGTTCTGCTTGGTGCAGGCGGCCAGCAGAACGCCGCACAAAAACAGGGCGATCCAGAGGGAATGTTTCATCTCGGTTCCTCCTTTCGGGGCTTCAGCGCACCACCAGCGCGCGGCTGCCCATGGCTGTGTAGATGCGTTCAAAGGTGTCTTTGTCCACCCGGGTGTTGCCGGAGAGCGGGTCCGCCAGCAGGCAGTCGCCGCCCTCCACCCCGGCCAGCACCAGACAGTGGAGATTGGCGTAGGGGCTGTATTCCTCGCCGGTGGGCAGCGTCCAGGTAAAGCCTTCGCTGAAGCGGGGGTCGGCATAGTCCTGGGTGAACCACACCGCCACCGGCCGCCCGTCGGCCAGCTGCTGTTCCAGCTTTGCAAAGGAGGCGCCGGTGAGGTCCTGGGCCCGCAGGGAGCTGCCGATGAAGGCCAGATAGTTGTTGGCTCCCTGCACCACCGGGGCCGCGAAGCAGTACCAGCCGCCGCTGGGGCTGGTGGGATCGCCCGCGTAGGCCTCCTCCGGGTCGGGGCCGAAGCGGTCCGGCCCGGAATAAGAAAACTCCTGGCGGGGGATCCACTCCATGGCCAGTTCGGCGGCGTCCGCCTCCACGCCGGCATAGCGGAGCAGGGTGGCCAGGCTGGCCGCCTCGCAGCCGTTGGGCAGGGTGGGGTTTTGCAGCACCGGCTCCATCTCCAGCACGCCGGAGGCCTCCGGGGCCTCTACGTTCCAGCCCGCGGCCACGGAGAACAGCGCTTTTGCCCGCTGCACGCCGTCGGCCAGCGCGCCCTGGGTCTGGCCCAGCACCCTCAGCAGCGCCCAGCCGCAGAGAGCAACCACCGCCAGCCGCACCACGGCGCCCGCAAGGCGGCGCTTGCGCCGCCGGCGGGGGGCGGGCGCACGGTAGACCGGGCGCTCGGGCTGCCGGCTCCGGGGCTGGCGAAGGGGCGCGGCGGCCTCCACCGGGGCGAAGGCAGGCAGGGGGATGGCCTGCTCCCACTGGCCGGCGGGCTGCAGGGCGGCGGCGGTGCGGATGGTGCGCGTGCTCATAAAAAAATCCCCCTCTGACACGATACATTTCGCGGCAACTGTCTGCCGCAAAACAAGTATCGCGCCAAAGGGGGCGCAAAGTCTGCAAAAAGCGGTATCGAAACTGTAAACATCCCGCAGAAAAACCGCAAAATCTCACTGCTGCAGCGCGTAGCCGGAGAAGCAGTCCAGCACCGGGTCGTAATAAAGGGCCAGGTTGCCGCCGTACCAGCCGAAGAGCACCATCACCTGTTTTTCCAGCGGCACGATCTGCACGTCCAGCCCCAGGTCGTTCAGCACCCGGTTCAGCTCCGCCTCGCCCATCTCCCGGTCGGCGTAGATGGGCTGGTGATTGTAAAGGGTGCCCCAGCTTTCTCCCGGTTCCTGCCAGCCGTCGGCGCTGTAGAGCACCAGGCTGTTGTACTGGGCGCTGCGCACCATGCCCTGCAGGGTGCTGAGCATGTCCGCCAGCTGGTCGCGGCCCATGCCCTGCCAGTATTCCTCCACCGGCTCCAGGAGGAAGGAGGCTTCATCCAGCGCCCAGGGGCGGGGGGTGAGCATGCTGTTCAGCCGCTGGTAAAGCTGAAGGCGCTGGTCGTCGTTGGAGAGGTTGACCAGGTACAAAAGTTCCTCCCGGCAGCGCTGCACGGCGGTCTCCTGCCAGTCGTCGGGCAGATTTTGATAGCCGTCTACGGCATACACAAGGCAGCTCACGGCAAAGCCGCTGTCCCGGTAGCCGGCGGCGAACTCCGCCGCCAGGGGCTGCTGCACCGCGTTGGGGGTGGCAAGGCCGGCGATCTGGGGCGGGGTGTCGGTGAAGCGGATGCCCCGCACATAAAGGCAGTCGCCGCCCTCCGCCCCGGCCATGTACACCTGGCCGGACGAGGCGTTTTCGCCCTGGCCCATGCCCCAGCCGAAGAGGTCCAGCCAGGGGGCGGCGAATTCGCCGGAGGCCTCGGCCCAGCGATAGACGCCGTTTTGTTCCTCCGCCGTTTCCAGCAGCTGCCAGGGCCAGAACTGCACGTTGGCGCTCTCGGCGCCCAGGGCGCTGTAGACCGGCAGGGCGCTGTGGCTCTCCACCTGACGGCCCGGCGGGGAAAGGCCCGCCGCGGCCACCAGGCCCATGCCCGCCGCCAGCACGCCGGCGCAGGCGCCGAAAAAGAGCAGGCCGGGCCGGCCGGGGAAAGAACGCTGTTTCACGGGGCCGCGGCCTCCTTTCAAACATTTATTGGATGGCTATGCCGGACCAGGTCTCCAGCACCGGGTCGTAGTAAAGGCCCATGGTGACTCCCCCGCCGGAAAAGAGCACCAGCACGCTGTCGGAAAGGGTGACCACCTGCAGCTCCATGCCGTACTCGGCATACTGCTGCTGCAGGCGCTGTTCCAGCTTGTGGGTGTCGGCTTCGCTCATGGTGCCGGCGGCCAGCGCCGCAGGGTCGGGGGAGTTTTCCGGCGGCCAGAGAGCGGTATCCGGCCCAATGCCCGCCGGCCACTGCAGGTAAACGTCGACGGCCAGCGCTTCCGTCAGCGGCGCGGCCAGCCGGTCCAGCAAGCTCTCGATGGGCATGCGGGCGGATGCCTGCAGCCGCCGCAGCGCCTCGTCGCTCAAAGAGCCGTCCTCGGTGCCCAACGGCTGCGAAGCGGGCGCTTCCTGCGGATCGCCGGCCACGTCCGCCGGGGACGGAGTGGCGGAGATCACTTCGGAGGCGGTGGCGTTGTCCATCAGCCAGCCCGCCGCGCCGCACTGGAACCAGAGGTCCAGCAGCACCTGGCGGTAGGCCGCCTCCAGCTGGGCCTCGGTGGGCGTTTCTTCCGATTTGAGCACAAAGCTCATCGCCAGGCCGAAGGCGAGGGCGGGGTCGTTGCCGCTGCCCCGGGCCATGTCCAGCGTGAGGGTGCGGGGCGAACCGCCCTCGGGCGTCCAGGTCACCGGCACATCCTGCAGATACTCGCAGCTGGAACGGGCGTCGTGATAGGTCTCCACCGACGCGGCGGTGGTGTCCATCTCCACACCGCCCCCGCCTAAGATCCCGTCGGTGATCAGCACCAGCATTTCCTGCAGATAGCTGTCGCCCTCCACCGGGATGAGCGAGGGCTCCTGCCCGGCGCACTCGGCGTAGAAGGTCCAGGGCCAGAAGCTCACGTCGTCGGTGCGCTGGCCCACGGCGCTGTAGACCGGCAGCGCCGAAGTGGAGGCCACCTGGGTGCGGGGGGTGAGCACCGCCTGTTCCAGCACGAAGGTGAGGACAGTGCCCGCCAGCAGGATGATCACGCCGGTGGTCGCCACCTTGCGCTGCACCGTGCCGGCTTTGCCCGCGCCGGGGCGGCGGATGCGCCGCGGCCCGCTCATGGTTCTTCCTCCCCCACGGGCGGGGCGGTCAGGGGAAAGCGCAGGGTGATAAGGGTGCCCTTGCCCACCCGGCTGTCGATGGCAAAGGCGCCCTTGTGGATGCGGCAGATCTCCTCGCACAAGGCAAGGCCCAGGCCCGCGCCGCCGGCCTTGCGGCTGCGGGACTTATCCACCATGTAGAAGGGCTGGCGCACCTTGTCCAGCTCCTTCTGGGGAATGCCCTGGCCGTAGTCCCGGATCATGATCTCCGCCTGGCCGCCCTGGCGGTGGGCCAGCATCTGGATGCGGCTGCCCTCGGGGCTGGCCTTGCGGCCGTTGTCGATGAAGTTGTACAGCAGGGATTTGAACAGTTCCCGGTCCATCATCACGAACAGCCCCTCCTCGCAGACCTGCTGCAGGGTGAGGCCGGAACTGGCCAGCACCGGCTCCATGGCGGCGGCCACCTCCTTCATCACCTCCGCCAGCGGCTCCGGGGTGAACACCAGGTTCTGGCTGCCCACGTTCAAAAGCTCCATCAGCTTGCCGGAGAGCGAACGCATGCGCTTTGTCTCCTCCACGATGATACCGGCGTACTCCATCCGCTTTTTGTCCGGCACGTCCTTTTGCAGATACAAAAGGTCGGCAAAGCCCAGGATGCTGGTGAGGGGCGTTTTCATCTCGTGGGCCATGTTGGCGATGAAGGCGCTGCGGTCCTCGGCGGCCTGTTCCAGCTGGGTGACCCGGCTCTCCACCGCTTCGGCCATGCGGTTCATATCCTGGGCCAGGTCCGCCAGCTCGTCGGAGCCGGACAGGCGGATGCGCTCGGAATAGCTGCCGGCGGCGATGCGCCGGGACGCCCGGCTAAGCACGTTCAAAGGGCGCAGCAGCGTCTGCACCACCACCAGCAGCGCGCCGGCGGCGCCCAGGCTGCCTGCGGCGCTGAGGGCCAGGGCGGTGGCCGCCTGGCGGCGCAGGATGCCCTCCACCTCCGACACGTCGAAAATGCACAGCAGGCGGTAATCCGTCTGCTCCAGCGAGAGGGGGGCGTTCAGTGCCAGATACAGCCGCCCGGCCTGGCGGAAGGTGCGGGAGTAGGTGAGGTTCTCGTCGGCGTAGCCGTCGCCCTGCAGCGCGGCGGCGTCCATCAGCTCGTCGAAGCTGGCGCCGGCGATGGTGTTCCAGTCCTCGGTGCCCCGGCGCAAAAGCCGGCTGGCCACGAGATACTCGTCCGCCTCCTGCCTTGCCAGCACCGACGCGGCGGCGGAGTCCGCCTCCTCAGCGGAAAGGCGCACCTTGCCGCTTTGCAGCCGCTGGCTGACCACGCCGGTCTTGATGAGGCTGGCCAGCGACTGCTGCTGGGTCAAAGCGCGCTGATTTTCCCGCTCCCACAGCGAGCTGCGGCTCGAAAGCAGAAAGAGCAGGCTCAACAGGCTGGTGACCGTGACGGTCAGCGCCAGGGTAGACAGAAAAATTTTCTGCCAGAGTTTCATGTGTCAGCTCTCCAGTCGGTAGCCCACCCGGGGCAGGGTGACCAGTTTTTCGGAAAGGTGCAGCTTCTGGCGCAGCCGCTGGACATGGATGTCCACGGTGCGGCTCTCGCCCTCAAATTCATAGCCCCAGACCAGGGCCAGCAGCTTTGCGCGGCTGAGGGCCAGGTCACGGTTCTGCAAAAACACCCGCAGCAGCTCGAACTCCTTGGGGGAGAGGGCCACCGGCTCGCCGGCCAGGGTCACGGTGTGGCTGCCCAGGTCCTGGCGGATGTCGCCGTATTCCAGCACCTCCCGGCCCTTGCCCCGGCGGCGCAGGGCCACCTCCACCCGCGCCAGCAGTTCCAGCGCCTCGAAGGGCTTGGCGATGTAGTCCTCGGCCCCCAGATGCAGGCCCCGGACTTTATCCGCCACCTGCTGCATGGCGGACAGAAAGATCACCGGCGTGCCCTGGCTGGCCACCCGCTCCATCACGGCAAAGCCGTCCAGCCCGGGCAGCATCACGTCCAGCAGCACCAGGTCAAAGCCCCCGGCAAAGATGCGCTCCACCGCTTTCACGCCGTCGGAGCAGATCTCGCTGGTGTAGCCGCCCAGGGAGAGGGTGGCCTCGATCATCTGGGCGATGTGCGCCTCGTCCTCCACGATCAGGATATGTGCCATGGGTGTGATTCCTCCTTTTTCTGCAAAGGGGCCGCGGCCCCTTAACAGTATGCCACACCTGCGCCCAAGGTGTCGACAACAAGTTGTATCGAAACTGTAAATACCAAAGGGAAACGGGCCGTTTTTTTGCAAAAACGGCCCGGTGGTTCGCTTATTCGTGGTCGCCCACCCAGCGCTCGCCGTCCTCCCACACGGGGGCGGCGGCGGCAAGGCTTGCCGGCACGTTCAGGATGCGCTGGTTGCGGCTGCCCCGGAAGCGCAGTTCCAAACTGCACTCCTCCTGCACAAAGGGGCCGTCGATGAGGGTGTCCAGCGCGGCCAGCAGGGCCTTTTGGGCCTCGGTGCCTTCCAGCAGCTGCTCGAAGGTGTAGCCGGTGTAACTGGCCACCTCATAGCCCGCCTGGCGGCACAGGGCCACAAAGCGGAGCATCTCCTCCCCCGCCTGGGCGAAGGGCTCGCCGCCGGAGAGGGTGACGCCTTTGCACAGGGGGCTTTTTTTCGCCATCGCCACCAGTTCTTCGGGGGTGAAGGCCTGCCCGCCCTCAAAGGGCCAGGTCTCGGGGTTGTGGCACCCCGGGCAGTGGTGGGGGCAGCCCTGGAAAAACACGGTGAACCGCAGCCCCGGGCCGTCTACGATGCTGTCGGCCACACAGCCTGCAACTTGGAGCATTACAGGTGCTTCACCCGGTCGTGCTCTTCGGCCTTCTTGGCGTCGTTCCACTTGTCCATGGTGCCCACCAGGTAGCCGGTGATGCGGCGGATGCGCTCAAAGGGGACGTCCTTGCCCATGACGGACTGTTTCTGCATAGCTGCCATTGTGTTTTCCTCCTCTAACTCGAAAGGCGCGGGGCCTTTTTTCAATTACCGTACTGTATTATATCGTTCTTTCGGCCGGCGGCCTGTTGCCGGTGCAACAAAAGCGGATCGGCTTATTCGCACCCGCAGAAGGTGGGAACGCCGGGGTACTTTTTGCGCAGCTCGGCCAGCTTTTCGGGGCTGAGGGCCTCGCCGCTGCGGCGGCCGCACCGGGGACACACATCGCCGATGACGCCCACATAGCCGCACACGGGGTCACGGTCGACGGGGTGGTTGATGCTGCCGTAGCCAACGCCCGCGTCGTGCATGCAACGCACAACGCTCTCGAAGGCTTCCAGGTTGTTGGCGGTGTCGCCGTCCAGCTCCACATAGCTGATGTGGCCGGCGTTGGCCAGGGCGTGGTAGGGGCCCTCCTTCTGGATCTTGTCGTAAGCGGAGATGGGGAACCAGACGGGGATGTGGAAGCTGTTGGTGTAGTACTCACGGTCGGTGACGCCGGGGATGGAGCCGAAGCGCTTGCGGTCCATGCGGGTGAAGCGGCCGGAGAGGCCCTCCGCCGGGGTGGCCAGCAGGGTGAAGTTCATCTTCATCTCCTGGCTCTTCTTGTCGCAGAAATCGCGCATATGGCCCACAATCTCCAGGCCCTTCTTCTGCATCTCGTCGCTCTCGCCGTGGTGGTGGCCGTAGAGGGCGGTGAGGGTCTCGGCCAGGCCGATGAAGCCGATGGAGAGGGTGCCGTGCTTCAAGACCTCACGCACCTCGTCGGCGGGGCCCAGATTGTCGCTGTCCAGCCAGACGCCCTGGCCCATCAGGAAGGGGTAGTTGTAGACCCGCTTGGCAGCCTGGATCTCGTAGCGGTCCAGCAGCTGCTTTGCCACCAGCTCCAGCATGGCGTCCAGCTTCTTGTAGAAGGCGGCCTCGTCGTGGTCGGCCAGGATGGCCAGGCGGGGCAGGTTGATGGAGGTGAAGGACAGGTTGCCGCGGCTGTAGCTGATCTGGCGGTCGGGGTCGTAGACGTTGCCCATCACGCGGGTGCGGCAGCCCATGGTGGCCACCTCGGTCTCGGGATGGCCGGGCTTGTAGTACTGGAGGTTGAAGGGCGCGTCCAGGAACACGTAGTTCGGGAACAGGCGCTTGGCGCTGACCTTCATGCTCAGCTTGAACAGGTCGTAGTTGGGGTCGCCCTCGTTGTAGTTGACCCCCTCCTTGACCTTGAAGATGTGGATGGGGAAGATGGGCGTCTCGCCGTGGCCCAGGCCCGCGTCCTCCGCCAGCAGGATGTTGCGGATGGCCATGCGGCCTTCGGGGGTGGTGTCGGTGCCGTAGTTGATGCTGCTGAAGGGGGTCTGGGCGCCGGCGCGGGAGTGCATGGTGTTCAGGTTGTGCACAAAGCCTTCCATGGCCTGGTAGGTGTCCCGGTCGGTCTGCTTGTAGGCGCGGCGGCGGGCGGTGGCCACGATGCGCTTTGCCTCTTCGGCGGAGAGGGCGCTGGTCTCGGCCAGGGCGTCGGCCACGATGGCGTCAAACTCCTCGGCCTTCACCTCCATGCGGGGCTGCATGCCCAGCGCGTCGGCGGCCTTGTTCACCGCCGCGGCGGTCAGGGCGCTCTCGTCCTCACTGTCCAGCAGGTCCTCCACGCCCTCGGTGAGCTTTTTCAGATAGAGCTTCGCGAAGCTCTTGCGGATGCCCTCGGCCATGCCGTAGTCGAAGTTCGGGATGGACTGGCCGCCGTGCTGGTCGTTCTGGTTGGACTGGATGGCGATGGCCGCCAGCGCCGCGTAGCTGCCGATGCTGGCAGGCTCGCGCAGAAAGCCGTGGCCGGTGGAAAAGCCGCCGTGGAACAGGCGCAGGATGTCGATCTGGGTGCAGGTGGTGGTGAGGGAATAGAAATCGAAATCGTGGATGTGGATGTCGCCCTCGGTGTGGGCCTTGGCCTGCTCGGGGGTGAGCAGATAGGCCGCGTTGTAGGCCTTGGCGCCGGCGGTGCCGATCTGCAGCATGCTGCCCATGGCGGTGTTGCCGTCGATGTTGGCGTTGTCACGCTTCATGTCGCTGATGCGGGCATCCACGTTGGTGATCTCGTCGATGGTCTTCATCAGGCTGGTGTTGGCCTCGCGGATGCGGGTGCGGTTGGCCCGGTACAGAATGTACTTCTTGGCCGCCTCGTCGTGGCCGCACTCCATCAGGCCGGTCTCCACCGCGTCCTGGATCTGCTCAATGGAGGGGGATTCCTCGCCGCAGTCCACCTCCAGATGGCGCGAGACCTTGTTGGCCACGCGGGCCGCTTCCCGCGCGTCGCCCTCGCCGGCGGCCTCCAGGGCCTTCAGCACCGCGGCCGCGATCTTGCCCTCGTCGAACAAAACGACGCGTCCGTCCCGCTTGATAACGCTCTTGATCATGATGTGCACTCCTCCTGGCCCGGCTTCGGGCCTTGCTTTGCGCTGTTTTTCCCCCTCGCGCGCCGCCGGGCAGCTGTCTGTATTTTGGGGTGAAAACGCTGTTTTAAACATTATGACACCTACATATAGTGGCTGTCAATATGACCAGGCGCAAAATTAGCGCCAAGGTTTCGATGATTTTTTTGTGAGTTTTGCTTTTCACGTTCAAAAGGGGGCAAAAACATGCTACAATGGATGCGCATCGTATGCGCATCCAGCCCCGAAGAGGGTCAAAATAAGGGGGGAGCCCTTGTGGAACAGGGAGAGCTTCGCAGCGCCGGCGGCGTGGAATACACCCTCATCCGCAAGCGGGTGAAGAACCTGAACCTGCGCCTTGCGCCGGACGGCAGCGTGCGGGTGAGCGCCCCTCTGCGGGCCGGCGCCGCCTCCGTGGACGCCTTTGTGGCCGCCCACGCCGATTGGGTAAAGCGGGCCGAGGCGCGCCACCGGGCCGCCGAAGCCGCCCGGGCGGCCCTGGCCCCGCCGGAAAAGGACCAGTGCCTCGCCCTTTTTAAAGAGGTGAGCGACGGGGTGTTCCCCCGGTTCGAGAAGGTGCTGGGGGGCAAAAAGCCCGTTATAAAGGTGCGGGACATGCGCACCCGCTGGGGCAGCTGCCACCCGGCCAAGCGGCAGATCACGCTGGCGGCGCGGCTGGCGCTGCAGCCGCCCCAGGCCATTGAATATGTGGTGGTGCACGAGTACTGCCATTTTATGCATCCGGACCACCAGGCCGGGTTCTGGGCGCTGGTGGAGAGCATCCTGCCGGACTGGAAGGCCCGCCGGGCCCTGCTGCGAGACCCGCGCTGAGCGCGCGGCCACGGAAAGGAAGATCCCTTTGGACGCAAAGTACAAACGCCTGGCGAACAACACCCTTTTGTTCGCCATCAGCAATTTTTCGGCAAAGCTGCTCAGCATCGTGCTGCAGCCTTACATCACCTTCGCCATGGGCCAGGTGGAAGAGGTGGGCATCACCAAGCTGGTGCAGAACATCGGCTCGCTGCTCATCCCGCTGGTGAGCATGGGCGTGAGCTATGCCATCATCCGCTTCGGCCTGGACGAAAAGGTGAAAAAAGGCGCGGTGTTTACCGACGGCCTGCTCACCATCCTCACGGGCTTTTTCATCATGCTGTGCTGCTATCCGCTGCTGCGGTTCATCCCCCTGTTTGCGGACTACGCCCCCTTCCTGTACATCCATGTGCTGGTGAGCTGCCTGCGCACCTGGTGCACCCAGTTCGTGCGCAGCCGCCAGCTGAACCGGCTGGTGGCGGTGGACGGCGTTTTGTGCAGCGCCACCAACCTGGGCTTTACCATCCTGTTCCTCTCCGGCTTCCACATGGGGGCCAAAGGCTATGTGCTGGCCATCATCTGCTCCGACGCGTTGAGCGCCCTGTTCGTCTTTTTCATCGCCGGGCTGGGGCGGTATCTGCGGCCCCGCTTCCACTCCACGACGCTGTGGAAGCAGATGCTGGCCTACTCGCTGCCCATGGTGCCCGCCCAGATCAGCTTCTGGGTCATCAACGCCAGCGACCTGTTCTTCGTGCAGGCCATGTGCGACGGCTACCAGGACCAGGCCGGCACCTACTGGACCGGCCTTTTGGGCGTGGGCTACTTTTTGCCCACCATCCTGTCGGTGCTGGGCACCATCTTCTATGAGGCGTGGCAGTTGTCCGCCGTGACCGAGCTGGAGGGCCGCCAGCGGTTCTTCAGCCGGGTGTTCGGCCTCTACCAGAGCCTTTTGTTCTGCTGCTGCGCGGGCATCATCCTGCTGTGCCGCCCGCTGATGTTCATCTTCAAGGCCAACTTCTTCGACGCCTGGCAGTTCGTGCCCCTGCTGGCCATCGGCACCCTGTTCAGCTGCCTCAACCAGTTCCTCAACAGCATCTACATGGTGGAAAAGCGCAGCACCCTCTCCCTTTACACCATGCTGGCGGGCGCGGTGGTCAACTGCCTTTTGAACTGGCTGTTCATTCCGGTGATGGGCCCCGTGGGCGTGACCCTGGCCAGTTTCCTGAGCTACTTCGTGGTGTTCATCCTGCGTGCCGTGAACACCCGGGGCCTGCTGGCCATCGACTTTGCCCCCCTGCGCCTTACCTTCAATCTGACCATGGTGCTGGCCGAGGCCGGGCTGATGATCTTCCAGACCCCCTACTGGCCCCTGTGGTGCGCCCTCATCACCGTGGGCGTGTGCGCCTTCAACTTCCAGGGCGTCATCGGCATCGTGATGCAGCTGCTGGGCCGTCGCCGCCGCGCTTGACAGGCGGCGCGCCGGGGCGTATACTATAAGCAGTAATTATTCCTGTTTTTAAGAAAGGACGGGACAATATGGATCTTACAGCGCTTTACAAACTCAGCTGCGGGCTGTATGTCATCACCACGGTGGACGGCGGCCGGGGGGTTGGCTGTGTGGTGAACACCGTCACCCAGGTGACCGCCGAGCCGGTGCAGGTGATGGTGGCCATCAACAAGGAAAACTTCACCGCCGGCGCGGTGCAGCGCAGCGGCCGGTTCGCCGTGTCGGTGCTGACCGAAAGCGCCCCCATGGAGCTCATTGGCCGGTTCGGCTTCCGCTCCAGCAAGGACGAGGACAAGTTCGAGGGTCTCCGGGCCGTGGAGTTCAAGGCGCTGCCCTGCCCGGCGGAGCATGTGAACGCGGTGCTGGTGTGCAAGGTGAAGGAGACGGTGGACGCGGGCACGCATCTTTTGTTCATCGCCGAGGTGGAGGACGCGGGGACCCTCTCCAGAGAGCCTTCCATGACCTACGCCTACTACCACCAGGTGAAGAACGGTCTGACCCCGCCCAAGGCCAGCAGCTACCAGGCTGCCGCGCCGGCCCCCGCCGCCACCCGCTGGCAGTGCTCGGTGTGCGGTTACATCTACGAGGGCGAGGAGCTGCCCGCCGGCTTCACCTGCCCGGTGTGCAAGCAGGGCGCCGAGGTGTTCAAGAAAATCTGACATCCGCAAATAAAAGATAAGGGCATAGCTTCGGCTATGCCCTTATCTTTTTCTTTTGGGGGCGTATTTTGCTTATGCCTGGGTCTGCAGGCTTCTGCGCTTGCTCAGCAGGAACGCCAGCAGGCCGATCACGCCGGCCAGGGAGACCACCGCGGTGCCCAGCGAGACATAGACGATGGTCTTGAGCCCGGAGTCCTCCGCCGGGGCCATGGGAGCCGCGCCGGCATTGAGCTCGGTGCCGTCGGTGAGGGTGACCACCAGTTCGCCGTTTTCATTGATCGCAAGGTCGGCAATGCCAACGCCGTCCTCGCCGGACGTGCCGGTGCGGCCCGCAGCCTTGATGCCGGTATCGGTGCTGCCGATCCACCAGTTTCCGTTGCTGCCGATGTTCGGGGTCACGCCGTTGGCGCCGTCGGCGCCGTTTTTGCCGTCCGCGCCCGCGTCTCCGGTGGCCTGTACGCCGGTGTCCACTCCGCTGATCCACCAATTTCCGTTTTCGCCGATGACGGGGGTATCGCCGGGGTCGCCCTTGTCGCCCTTTTCACCCTCATCTCCTTTATCGCCCTTGTCACCTTTGTCGCCCTTGTCTCCCTTGTCGCCTTTGTCGCCCTTTATGCCTTGCAGGGCGGACAGTTCAATGAGGTTCTGCCAGGCGCTGTCGCCGTCGTGCTTCCACTGGATGTATCCGTTCGCCACCTGCAGCTGCACTTCCTTGCCGTCGGCGCCGGTGATGTCGGAAAGAGCGACCAGGGTCTGCCACGCGTCGTCGCCCTCGCCCTCATACCGCCACAGGATGTTGCTGCCGTCGTTTTTCAGCTCCACCTGGCGGCCGTCTTCGCCGCTCTCACCTTTCAGAGCGGAGAGGGGAAGCAGGTTTTTCCAGCCGGTATCGGAGCCGGTGGTGTAGCGCCACTGGATGTAGCCGCCGGCGTTGTCCACCTGCAGCTCTACTTCGCGGCCGTCGGCGCCGTCCGCGCCGGTGATGACGTCCAGCGCCACCAGATCACGCCATGCGCTGTCGTCCTCGCCAACATAGCGCCATTGGATCTGACGGGTTTGCTCATTGGTGCGCAGTTCCATCTGCCGACCGTCCTGGGCGCCGTCGGCGGGTATCACCAGCTCCACCAGATCGCCGGCATAGTCGGTTTTGTCATCGCCGTTATACTGCTCATTGAAGATGTACACCTTGCTTCCTTCCGCAAGCTCCGGCAGGGTAAAGGTCGCCATACCGGCAGAAGCGCCAACCTGGGCCAGCCTTCCATAGTGGGTGTAGGCCCCGGTGTCGTCCATGATCAGGGCGGAAACATATTCGTTGGCGCCTGCCTTGGCGCCGTTGTAATAGACGGTGACGGCATCCTCGATACGCTGCACATTCACTATCGTAAAGCTATTTCGACTGCTGTCCTTAAGGGTGAGCTTCCACTCATTGCCGGTCTGATCGGAAATGGGCTGGAGGCCGCCGTCGGGCTTGCCGTTTTTCGCGGCAGAGGTAAAGAGGACAGAGTTCAGATCCAGATTAAAAGCGGGACGAGCACCATTTTTGTTCTCCACGAAAGCTAAACCTGCGTGCACACCATAGCCGTCGACATAGCCCCCATGGATCATCCCATTGACCGTACTGGGCGAGCGGAGCCACCACGTGGCAACGCCGTCGTAGAATGGCACCCATTGCCCCGGAGCGCCGTTATAATCGCCAACATACTCCGCAAGTTCCCGGACGGAAAGGAAAAACATCTTGTCGTCCGTTGTCAACCTGCTTTCGGCCCAGTTGACATCATATAAGCTGCTCTCCGCAACGTCCGTCTTTGCAATGCCCAGCATGAGGCTTTGCTCCAATGCGGAAAAGTTGGACGAATTGGAAGCAAAGTCACGGCACCACTTCTGCGCATCGCTGTGCTGCCATTCATTCGGGTATGTCTGTCCATCGCCGTCGTCGCTCTGCCCTTCTTCTTCAAATATAACTTTTGCGACCAGATTCTCCGAAAGCAAAAACATGGCGGGTGTACTTTTATCATTTGCTTTATCCGCGTCCAGCACCTGCCACCGGATAGGAGTGCCGCCATTGGTGCCGAAAAAGATATAGTCGCTGGGCGAATAGTAGGTTCCCTGGTCGTTCGTTGTGGGTGTGGGGTCGCTGAGGCCCGCCACCCCGGGCATGATCGCCTTGTCGCCGCCGTCGGCAAAGGCCGTGATCTGTGCGCCCGGCATCAACCCGATGAGCAGGCACAGGCTCAGCAGCGCGGCCAAAAGCCTGCCCGCCGGGAAGTTCCGCTTGCCGCCTTGTTGTTTTTTCATCCTGTTTCCTCCTTTTCAGCGTGGGGGCTTCTAAATGCAAAAAGGACGCACCGTGTCCTCGAACAGACCGTGGATGCGCCGCGTCCTTATGTGACTATGGATCTCAAGGGCGACGCAGAGGAACGATTCGCTCCCATTCGCCAGGCCATCGGGCCCCGCCCGTTGGCAGAAACTTTTCCGGCAACGTTCCTTGCAGTCTCTGTGCCCTTTTGCTGGTAAGCATCGCCGCCTTCGTTTTGTGTCTGGTATTGAATACAACCTCATTATATCCGCAGGCGGCGGGCCTTGAACATCGCCCGTTTGGCCCCCTGAATCGGGTGAC
This sequence comes from Candidatus Allofournierella merdipullorum, assembly GCF_048426865.1. Lineage (NCBI taxonomy): Bacteria > Bacillati > Bacillota > Clostridia > Eubacteriales > Oscillospiraceae > Allofournierella > Candidatus Allofournierella merdipullorum. The sequence goes on along the minus strand of NZ_DBFNWJ010000059.1, from coordinate 85,793 downwards.
CCCCCGGGGGCCGTCCCACCAAAAAACGCCCTGCTGAAACGCAGGGCGTTGTGGGCGTTTTCGTTTTTTGCGGCCGTGCTCCGGGCGCGGGGACGGCCTCAATTTGCCGGATTTTCGGGCTTTCACAGCTCTTTGATCGGGCCGGCGCCGCGGAAGGCGGCAGTCATCACGCCCCGCTGCAAACTCTACGCCGTCCGGAAGAGAAACAGCGTTTTTCAGCGGCGCAGCTTTTCTTCCAGCTCCGCCTTGAGGGCTTCCAGTACCTCCCGGTGGCGCAGGTTGTGCATGCCGGGGAAGGCCCGCAGCAAGCGCCGCGCGCCGAAGAGCCGCCGGTCGGTGATGGCCGCCCGCAAAAGGTCCCGCCGCGCTTCCAAATCGGCGATGCGGCCGGGCAGCGCCTGCCGGCCCTCGGCCAGCTTCTCGTCGGCGGCCAGGGCCGCGTCGCCCAGCTCTTTGCTCACCGCGTCGCTGCCCCGGCGCAGGGCCGCGCCCAGCTTTTCCAGCTCCCGCAGGTCCCGTTCCAGGCCCGCCAGCGTGACCAGCGTGGCCGCCAGGTCCGCCGCCAGCACCGCCCCGAAGAGGCCCAGCAGCACCCAGCCCGCCGTTTGGGGCAGCCGGTCCACCAGCCGGGCGATGGGCGGGTGGAGCAGCCGCACCGCCGCCATGCCCCCGAGGCCCCAGGCCAGGCTGAATTTCAAACAGATGTAGCCCCCGATGTTGAAGGGCTGGTCGGAGTAGTCCCACCAGCTGGTGCGAAAGGCCTTTTTCAGCACAAAGCCGGTGGCCAGCTCCAGGGCGCTGGTGAGCACCATCGAGCCGAGGAAGAGCAGCAGGGTGTTGTTCACCAGCGGTTCCAGCGCCAGCAGCACGATGCACATGCCCACCCCGTAGATGGGGCAGACCGGCCCGTTCAGAAAGCCCCGGTTGACCCATTGGCCGGAGTTGACGGTGCAGAACACCACCTCAAGACACCAGCCCAAAAAAGCGTAGATGAAAAAATACCACAAAAGCTGATAGGGTGTAAACGGCATGGGACGCACGCTCCTTTCCATGGATGCCATTATAGCACATGGAAAGCGGTTGTGGTATACTGGATAAGGCAAAGGAGGCGAAGAGGATGGAGCGGTGGATCCTGCATTGCGACTGCAACAGCTTTTACGCCAGTGTGGAGCTGCTCTCCCGGCCTGAGCTGCGCCAGAAGCCGGTGGCGGTGTGCGGCGACCCGGAGAGCCGCCACGGCATCATCCTTGCGAAAAACGAGCCGGCCAAGGCCATGGGGGTCAAGACCGCCGAGGCCATCTGGCAGGCAAAGCGCAAGTGCCCGGACCTGGTGCTGCTGCCTCCGCACCGGGAGCGGTACGTGCATTATTACAGGATCATCAACGAGCTCTACTGCCGCTTCACCGACCGGGTGGAACCCTTCAGCATCGACGAGAGCTGGCTGGACGTGAGCGGCTCCTGGCAGCTGTTCGCCCAAAGCCCCGGGGAGCTGGCGGACCGGCTGCGGGCCGAGGTGCGCCAGGCCACCGGCCTGACCGTTTCGGTGGGGGTCAGCTTCAACAAGGTGTTCGCCAAGCTGGGCAGCGACTACAAAAAGCCGGACGCCACCACCCTTATCACCCGGGAAAACTTCAAAGACATCCTCTGGCCGCTGCCGGCCCGGGACATGCTTTTTGTGGGCCGCTCTGCCGCCGAAAAGCTGGCGGGCATGGGCGTCTCCACCATCGGAGATCTGGCGGCGGCGGAGGAAAAGGCGCTGGCGGCGGCGCTGGGCAAGCTGGGGCACACCCTGAGCCGCTACGCCCGGGGGCTGGACGACGCGCCGGTGCGCCGCTGGGGTGAGAAAGAGCCGGTGAAGAGCGTGGGCAGCGGGCGTACCTTCCCCCACGACCTTGTCACCGCCGCCGAGGTTCACTCGGCGCTGTGGGCCCTCTCGGACGAGGTGGCCGCTCGGCTGCGCCGCCACGGCGTGTGGGCGGGGGCGGTGCAGCTGACGGTGCGGGACGCCTCCCTCAAGACCATCACCCGGCAGGCACGGCTGCCCCTGAGCACCCATCTGGCCCGGGATCTGGCCGAGGCCGCCTGGCGGCTGATGCAGGCCAACTGGCACGAAGGCCAGCCGATACGGATGCTCACGGTGACGGCGCAAGGCATCACCGGGGAGCCGGCGGCGGTGCAGCAGAGCTTTTTTGAGGACGCGCCCCGGCCCGACCCGAGGCGGGAAAAGCTGGAACGGAGCCTGGACGCCATCCGGGGCAAATACGGCAAAGGAGCCATCGGCGCGGGCAGCATCCTGCGCCGGGACCTGGGTCTGGGCCGCCTTTCCATGGAGGAACAGGGCGGGCCGGAGGAGGACGACGAGCGGGCAAAGGGGCCCCTGTGAGGGGCGGGAAAGGAAGAGACTATGATCGAAGCGGTATTGTTTGACATGGACGGCCTGATGTTCGACACCGAGCGGATGTGGGCCGAGGCGTGGACCGAAGTGGCCCGAAAGCGGGGCCTTGAGAACATCGGAGCGGTGGTGGACAGCATGCGGGGCCGCAACCGGGCGGGCTGCACGGAGGTTTGCCGCGCCGCCTACGGCGAGGAGTTCGATTTTGACGAATTTCAGGCTCAGGCCCGGGCGGTGATGAACGGGCTGGTGGCAGACCGGGGCCTGCCCAAAAAGCCGGGCCTTACGGAGCTGCTGGAAGAGCTGCGCCGCCGGGGGACCCCGGCGGTGGTGTGCACCAGCACCCGCCGGGCCACCACCGAGGGCTACCTCCGGCAGGCGGGCATCGCCGGCTGTTTCAAAGGGCTCGTCTGCGGCGATGACGTGCAAAACGGCAAGCCCGACCCGGAGGTGTTTTTGAAGGGCGCGGCGCTGGCGGGCAGGGACCCGGCCCGCTGCCTCGTGCTGGAGGACAGCCCCAACGGGGTGCGGGCCGGCGCCGCGGCGAGCTGCCGCACCGTGATGGTGCCCGACATGACCCGGCCGGACGACAGGCTGCGGGCGCTGGCGTCGGCGGTGGCGCCGGATCTGTTCGCCGTCATCCCCCTGCTGGACGAACTGTGAGCTGCATTTTCAAAGGGCCCGGGGCAGTCTGCCCCGGGCCCTGTTTGCTTTTCAGTTGCCCTCTTTCCAGAAACGGATGAACCGGCGGGTGGCCAGAGTGGCCTGAGGCAGGCATGCCAGGCCGATCTCCACCATCTGCGGCGGCGAGAGGGGAATGGCCCGGATGCCCTGCTGCTCCGGCAGGATCTGGGTCTCGTTGACCAGCGTCACCCCCAGCCCCGCCCGCACCAGCTCATGGGCGGCGTAGCGGTCGGAGGTGGTGAACTTGGTGTTGGGCTCCACGCCGTAGCGGGCCAGCACCTGGTCCGCGTCGGTCTCCTGATTGGAGCAGATGTCGATGTAGGGCTCGGCGGCCAGCGCCTCGACGGGGAACATCTTTTCCCCGGCACGGGGGTGGCCCTCGCCCACCAGCACCATCATCCGATCCTTGCGGAAGGGGATCCAGTCCAGCTCTTCGCCGCCCCGGCTCACCAGGCACAGGTCGATGCGCCGCTCCGCCACGGCCTGCCGCAGTTCCCGGTTGTAGCCCCACAAAACGCTCACCTTGATGTTGGGATACCGCTCCACGAATTTCACCACCTGACGGGTCAGCATGGGATAGCTGGAGCTGTAAGCGGTGCCGATGGTGAGGGAGCCTATCTCCAGACCGTTCAGCTGAGCCACCTGCTGCCTGAGTTTTTCTTCGGCGTGGAGGAAAGCCCGCACATCCGGCAAAAGCAGCCGGCACTCGTTGGTGGGGGTCACGCCCCGGTGATGGCGCACCAGCAGCGGAAAGCCGATCTCTTCTTCCAGCGTGGTGATGATGCGGCTCACGCCGGAGGTGGTATAGTTGGTCTGGGCCGCAACCGCGGCCATACTGCCGCTGTCTACCGCGTTCAGCAGGATGCGCCATTTTTCTACGTTCATGTCCGCCTCCATCGTTGACATTTTCGCAACGACACCTATATAAACCTTCACTTTACAAAAAGGATACCCCGTGGTTAAATGATTGTCAAGAGGAGAGCGTGAAGAATTTAACATCTCCCGTGGATTCAAGGCGTGTCTGCCCGGCCGGGGCACGGCGTTCGCCCTCCTTGTTCGCCTGTTATCGCTGATTTGTTAAGGAGTGAGTCAACCGATATGAACAGCATGATTATCTGCCTGATCATCTTTGCGGCTATGATCGTTCTGTTTTTCAACCGCAAGCTGCCCATGGCCTTCACCAGCATGGGCGTTGTGGTGGCCCTGTTCGTCACCGGCTGCGTGGACGCCCAGACGGTGTTCGCCGGGTTCGGCAACAACAACGTGCTGACCATGGCCGGCATGTTCATCGTGGCCGCCGGCCTGTCCCGCACACAGATGGTGAACAACATCACCAAGCTGCTCTACAAGATCACCAAGGGTTCCTTCACCAAGGTGCTGGCGTCCTACATTCTGGTGATCTTCCTGCTGGGCCAGTTCGTGCCCAGCCTGCCCGCCCTGTTCGCCATGGTCTACCCGCTGGTGATGAACATGTGCAGCCAGCTGAAGGTGAGCCCCTCGAAGATGATGTACCCCATCGCCGTGACGGTGGTGTCCACCTCCTTCGTCATCGAGCCCATCGGCCCCTACGCCGCCTGGTACGTGACCCAGAACGGCTATCTTGAATCCTACGGCTGGACCGGCGAGATGCTGAGCATGTGGAACGAGACGATGGTCTTTTTGCCCACCGCCATCGTGACCCTGCTGCTGACCATCTTCGTGCTGCCCCGCATGATGCCCGACGAGCCCGACATCCCTCTGGCCGCCATCTCCGGCCCCAGCATCAGCGAGCAGGAGCCCCTGTCCCCGGTGCGTGAGGTCATTGGCTACGGCGTGTTCATCCTGGTGGTCATCGGCCTGATGCTGGGCCTGCCCTCCTGGGCTGTGACCATGGCCGGCGCCGCTGTTGTGACCCTGTCGGGCGTGCTCACCGAGCAGCAGGCTCTGGTGCGTATGAACATGAGCATGGTGCTGCTTTACGCGGGCGTCACCGTGATGGGCGAGGCGCTGGGCAACACCGGCGCTGCCCAGCTGCTGGGCGACGGCGCCGCGGCTCTGCTCAGCGGTGTGACCAACGGCTACATCATCGGCGCGGTGTTCTACATCGTGTCCTTCCTGATGACTTCCTTCCTCTACAACCGCGCCACCACCACCGTGCTCATCCCCATCCTCATCATCACCTGCAGCTCCATCGGCTGCGACCCCCGCGGCCCGGTCATCCTGTGCTCGCTGGCGTCCATGTCGTCCCTCATCACCCCCATGCCCAACCCGGTGGTGCCCATGGCCATGCAGGCCGGCGGCTACACCCAGAAGACCATCCTCAAGGTGGGCCTTGTGCCCGCGGTGGTCCGCGGCGTGGTGGGCGTGCTGATCGCCATGACCCTGTTCCCGGCGTTCGGCTGAGCTGCCCGCTCATCCCCTTTTGCAATCACATCAAGGAGGCAATGCTATCATGAAGCGTTTTGAAAATAAAGTTGTGGCCATCACCGGCGGCGGTTCCGGCATGGGCCGTGTTTCCAGCGAGCTGTTCGCTCAGGAGGGCGCCACCGTCTGCGTGGTGGACATCAACGGCGCCGCCGCCCAGCAGACCGTGGACAACATCCTGGCCGCCGGCGGCAAGGCCAAAGCCTACACTCTGGACATCACCGACGCCCCCGCCATGGAGGCCTTCTTCAAGGACGTGGTGGACACCTTCGGCCGCATCGACGTCTACTTCACCATCGCCGGCATCAGCCCCATGGGCACCGCCGTGACCACCAGCGTGGAGGACTTCCGCAAGGTGGTCGCGCTGGACATGGAGAGCGTGTTCCTGGGCTGCAAGTACTCCATCCCCTACATGGAAAAGCAGGGCGGCGGCGTGATCCTGAATCTGGCCGGCACCTACGGCATCCGCCCCACCCCCAACAAGCTGGGCTACTCCGCCGCCAAGGCGGGCGCGCTGAGCATCACCCGCTCGGTGGCCATCGACTTTGCCCGCAGCAACATCCGCTGCAACGCCATCTGCCCGGGCTTTGTGAACACCCCGCTGAACAACGGCTTTGAGGGCGAGGCCCGCCAGCGTTTCCTGGACACCTACCAGCCCGCTCCCTTTGAGATCCAGGCCCGGGACATCGCCGAGACGGCGCTGTTTTTGGCCAGCGACGAGGCCCGCGCCATCACCGGCCAGGCCATCGTGGTGGACGGCGGCACCGAGGCTTCGCTGTATCTGAACTACAAGCGGGCCAAATAAACCGCGCGAACAAGCTTTGCCCGGCGCGCGGCGCACGCCGCCGCGCGCCTTTGCTGTTTCCGTTTCGGGAAAGGAGCGTAATGTCATGAAAGAGTATATCGTTGTGCCCGGCTGCCTGTGGGACGGCGCCGCCGACGGGGCGGTGAGCGGTCAGGCCGTTCTGATCCGGGACGGCGTTGTGCGCCGCATCGGGCCCAAAGCCGAGCTGGTAAAGGAGGCCCCCGGCGCGCAGCTGCTGGAGGACGCGGACTGGCTGATGCTGCCCGCCTTTGTGAACGCCCACGACCACGGCCGCGGCATGTCGCCGATCTCCTTCGGCACCCCCGACCAGGCGCTGGAGGTATGGCTGCAGGATCTGAACAAGCTGCCCGCCATCCCCCACTACGACGCCTGCTTCTACGACGGCGTGCGCCTTGCCTCGGCGGGCGTGGGCACCGTGCTGCACAGCCACAACCCCAACAATTTCGGCGACATCTGCCAGGAGATGATCCAGGCGGCCCGGGGCTACCGGGACGCGGGGGTCCGCAGCATCCTGTGCCCGCTGTATCTGGACCAGAACAAGCGCATCTACTACGACCGCGACAAGTTCATCGAGTCTCTGCCCGAGCCGCTGCGGACCAATTTCGCCGCCGGCATCCGCGACCGCATCATGACCATCGACGAGTATCTGGAGCTGGTGGAGCGCATCCGGGAAGGCCTGTGCAGGGAGATCGACGAGGGCTGGGTGGAGGTGCAGCTGCATCCCAACGGCGGCCAGTGGTGCAGCGACGAGGCGCTGCTTCGCATGAAGGACTACGCCTTGGCCCACGGCATGTACATCCACCTGCACCTGCTGGAGACCCAGTATCAGGCGGAGTACGCCCGGCGCACCTGGGGCAAGAGCTTCATCCGGCACTATCAGGACATCGGTTTCCTGGGGCCCTGGGTCTCCTTTGCCCACGCCGTCTGGCTGGACGAGGAGGACCTGCAGCTGATCGCCGCCTCCGGCGCCCATCTTGTGACCAATCCCTCCTCCAATCTGCGGCTACGCAGCGGCGCGTTCAACATGCGCCGGGCCTGCGAGCTGGGCCTTGCCTGCGGCATCGGTCTGGACGGCTGCGCCTTTGACGACGATCAGGACTACCTGCGGGAGATCCGCGTGGCCTGGCTGAACAACCGCCACAACGGTGTGGACGGCGGCGTGCCCTATCTGGACGTGCTGAAAATGGCCACCTCCCGGGGCGCCACCGAGGCCGCGCGGCCCCTGTCTCAGGGCGTTCTGAAGGAGGGCTGCAACGCCGACTTCGTCTGCGTGAGCCTGAACAGCCTCACCCGCCCCTACGCCGATCCGGGCCTTGACCCCCTGGCTCTGCTGGTGCAGCGGGGCACCCGCGCCGGCGTGCGGATGACCTTTGTGAACGGCGAACAGAGCTGGGGCGCCGACGAGGCCTTCCGTCAGAAGGAAAAGACCGCCGAAGAACGCATCTGCGCCTCCATCCGCACGCTGCGGGCCGCCGACCCCGGCAAGCGGAACAACGAGCCCCTGCTGAGCCGGGTGCACGACTTCTACGCCGCCAGCCTGCACAAGTGAGCGCCTTTGGCCAAAGAGAGGGAACCGTGATATGAACAGCAAGACCTCCCTGCGTAAGGGCGTATTTTTCCCGGCCTTTCTGCTGGTGCTGGGCGCCGGTGTGGTGGGCCTGGTGAACAACAAATTTCTCATCGACCGCTTTCAGGCGGTGTTCAACTGGTCCTATGTGAACCTGAGCTGGATGTATCAGTTCATCATGGCGGCGCTGTTCGTGCTGTGCTGCCTGCTTCTGTTCTCCCGCAAGGGGGACATCCGCATCGGCGGCAAGGACGCAAAACCCAAATACAGCTTCTGGACCTGGTTCGCCATGTCCCTCACCGGCGGCATCGGCGCCAGCATCGTGTCCTCGGGCGTGTCTCAGCCCATCACCTTTCTGGAGAGCGTGTGGGGCGAGCTGGAAGGCTACGGCATCGAGCCCGGCTCCTCCGAGGCGGTGCTCTTCGCTCTGGGCCGCACCTTCCACGAGTGGGCCTTCTTTCCCTACGCTTTCTACGGCGTGTGCGGCGTGCTCATCGCCTATGTGTGCTACAACCAGCGCAAGCCGCTGACCATCTCCAGCACCCTGTCGCCCCTGTTCGGCGAAAAGGCCAACCGCCCCGGCATTGCCGCCGTGGTGGACATGGCCGCGGTGCTGGCGCTGGCGCTGGCCATCGTGGGCACACTGGGCACCTTCATCGGGCTGGTGTCCTCCTGCCTGAAGCAGGTGTACGGCATCACGGTGAGCGTGCCGATGATGTTCGCCATCATGGCTGTGACCACAGTGGTGTATCTGCTGTCCACCCTGAGCGGCGTGGACAGGGGCATCAAATTCTTTGCCCGGCTGAATTTCCGGTTCTACATGGTCCTGCTGCTGGTGGTGGCCCTGCTGGGCGGTTCGCTGGCCTGGATCCTGAACACGGTCACCTCTTCTCTGGGCTACTGGCTGCAAAACCTGCCCCTGTGGACCTTCGACACCGGCACCGCCGGCGGCGAGAACCTCATCAAGTGGTGGACCATCTACAACTGGACTTTCTGGATGGCCTTTGCCCCGGTGACTGGCGTGTTCCTGGCTCAGCTGAGCTATGGCCACACCATCCGGGAAGTGCTGATCGTCAACTGGATCATGCCCAGCATCTTCGCGGTGGTATGGTTCTCCATCTTCGGCGGCTGCGCCATCGACTGGCAGCTCTCCGGCGTGGTGGACCTGGCCGCCGTGATGCAGGAGAACGGCACCTACGCCGCCATCTGGAGTTTCATCCGTCAGCTGCCCCTGAGCGCCGTTCTGGTGCCGGTGACGCTGTTCGTGATGCTCATCTCCTTTTCCACCAGCGCGGACAACAGCGTCACGGTGATCTCGGCGCTGTGCATGCGCGGGCGCAAGATCGGCGACGAGGCCCCCGCCCCGGTAAAGATCGCCTGGGGCGTGGCCATCGGGCTGCTGTCCTTCCTGCTAATGGCTTACGCCTCCGGCGGCAAGGGCAACGACGGCGTGCGCTACATGGTGGTGTCCATCGGCAGCGTGTTCTCCATCCTCATCATTCTGCAGATCGCCGCCGCGGCGAAGGTGTTCTTCTTCCCTTCCCGCGGCGAAGACAAAACGGACGTTTCCCAATGACCTGCCCTGCGGGCAGTGCTCCTTTTCACATCCATGCGGAAAGCCCCGCGGAGAATTTCTCCGCGGGGCTTTCTGCATTCTTTTTTCAGTTGCGGACGTCCGCTTTGCCCTCGCCGGCAAAGAACTCCCGCACAAGGCGCGCCACCGTGCCGCTGAGCAGCAGCAGCGCGATGAGGTTCGGGATGGCCATCAGGCCGTTGAAGGTGTCGGCGATGCTCCACAAAAGGCCCAGGTCCACGGTGGCGCCCAGAATGGCCACGAAGGAGTAGACCACCAGGAAGGGCCGGATGACCTTTTCGGTGCGGCAGAGGTAGGAGATGCAGGTGGAGCCGTAGAGCCCCCAGCCGATGATGGTGGAGAAGGCGAAGCAGCACAGCGCCACCATGGTGAACAGCGACACCCAGCTGCCGTAGGTGGCGGTGAAGCCGGAGATGGTCAGCTCGGCGCCGGCCTCGGTGCCGTAGGGCACCGGCGTGCCGCTGCACAGGATGACCAGCGCGGTGAGGGTGCAGATGACGATGGTGTCGGCAAAGACCTCAAAGATGCCGAACATGCCCTGCTTCACCGGCTTTTTGGTGTCGGCGCAGGCGTGGGCGATGCTGCCGGTGCCAAGGCCCGCCTCGTTGGAGAAGATGCCCCGGGAGACGCCCTTTTTCAGGCTCAGGAACACGCTGCCCACCACGCCGCCGGTGAAGGCCCGGGGCTGGAAGGCGCCGCCCACGATGGAGGCCAGAACGCCAGGCAGCTGGCGGAAGTTCAGCGCCACCACGCCCAGCGCCAGCACCACATACAGCAGCGCCATGAAGGGCACCAGCTTTTCGGCCACGCTGCCGATGCGCTTGATGCCGCCCAGCAGCACCATGGCCACCAGCATGGCCACAAAGATGCCCACCACCAGGTTCAGCATGGGCAGGATGGCCTCGCCCGCCAGCCCGTGCTGCAGCAGGGCGGTGTCGATGGAGGTGACGATGGTGTTCACCTGGGTGGCGTTGCCGGTGCCGAACACCGTGAGCACGCCGAACAGGGAATAGAGCACCGCCAGCCACTGCCAGCGCTTGCCCAGGCCGTTTTTAATGTAATACATGGGGCCGCCGGTCCAGTTGCCCCCGGCGCTGCGCTCCCGGAAGTGGAGGGCCAGGGTGACCTCGGAGAACTTGGTGCACATGCCCAGCAGCGCCGAGCACCACATCCAGAACACCGCACCCGGCCCGCCGATGGCGATGGCGCCCGCCACGCCGGCGATGTTGCCGGTGCCCACGGTGGCGGCCAGCGCCGTGCAGACGGCCTGGAAGGGGGTCATGGCCCCGTCGGCCGCGTCCCGCTTGCGGAACATCCGCCCCAGGGTGGTGCGGATGGCGTAGGGGAACTTGCGGATCTGCAAAAAGCCGGTGCGGACGCTGAGCAGCAGCCCCACGCCCAGGATGCAGACCATTGCCGGCACGCCCCAGATAAAGTTGTTGACCGCCCCGTTGACGGCCCGGATCAGTTCTACCATAATTCCTTGCTACCCCTTATCCTGTATCGTTCAAATCAGGCCCGCCGCATCGGGCCTTCGCCGCTTTTAGCCCTCGCCGTGTTCGGCGCGCCAGGCGGCGCTTTCCGCCTTTTCGATGGCGGTGCGCTTCGCGATGGCCTCGGCCAGCGCCTGCTGCTCGTTTTCCAGGGGCAGCTTGCGGGCGATGAGGGCCTTGGTTTTGATGCCCTGTTCGGTGAACATGGCCTCGTGCTCGGTGCGGATGTTCCAGGCTGGCTCGTCGGCGTGGAGGTCCCGGGTCTGCCAGGTGATCTCAAAGCCCGCCTCGGGGAAGTAGGCCAGGCTGTCGTTGAACAGGCCCTCGTCATCGGTCTTGAAGTACACCTCGCCCCCGTCCGCCAGCATCGCCCGGTAGAGCGCCAGCTGCCGCGTGTGGGTCAGGCGGTGCTTTTTGTGGGCCAGCTTGCGGTTCCAGGGGTTGCAGAAGTTGATGTAGATGCGCTGCACCTGGTCCCGCTCATCCATCACGCCGGCGATGCGCTCGATGTCAAAGCTTGCGATGAGCACGTTGTCCACCGGCAGGCCCTTTTCGGCGTACTCCTTCTCGATCTTGCGCTTGGCCAGAATGAGCACCTTGTCGGTGATGTCCACGCCCAGGTAGTTCACCTCCGGGTGGGCCGAGGCCAGCTTGGAGAGATAGCCGCCCTTGCCGCAGCCCAGCTCCAGATGGAAGGGCTGCTGGGGCCGGGCGAACAGGCTGCGCCAGCGGCCCTTGTTCTCCAGCGGCTCGTGGGCGTGCCAGGGGGTGGCCAGTAGCTCCGGCCGCGCGTAGGGTTTGAATCGCATTCTCATGGATGGTTCTCCTTCATGATTTGTAAAAGCGGCGGGGTTCAGGTCAGCTTTTCCGCCAGCCGCCGGCAGACCGACCGCAATTCGGCCACGATGGTTTCCTGTTTGTCACGGATGCGCTGGGACGGGCCGGATACGCTCACCGCATACAGCGCGCCGCCCTGCCGGGCCGGCACCGGCACCGCGATGGAGCACACGCCGGTCTCGAAGAACTGGTCGTTCACCGCGTAGCCGTCCCGGCGCACCTGTTCCACCGTTTCCAGCAGCCGGTCCGCGGAGGCGATGGAAGTTTCGGTCTTTTTCTCAAGCTCCGCCCCTTGGGCATATTCCCGCACCGCGGCGTCGTCGCCCGCCGCCAGCACCGCCAGGCCGGTGCTGCACAGGTGCATCGGGCGGGACTCGTACTTCGGCGTCAGCACCACCAGCGTCTGCCGGGGCAAAATCTCATCCAGCAGGATCACCCGCCGGCTGTCCAGCCGTTTGCTGAAATGGACCGTCTCGTTCACGCTGGCCGAAAGCTCCCGCAGCAGCGGCCCCGCCGTGCGGCGGGCCGCGTCGTCCGGCACGACCCCCGCGCCCAGCGCCGCCAGCCGCACCCCCGGCGCATAACGGCCGTCCTCCTCCAGAAAGAGGAAGCCCCGCTGCTCCAGGGTGTACAGGATGCGGAACACCACCGTGCGGTTCATCCCGCTGCGCTGCACCACCTGGCCCAGGCTCAGCGCCTGGCCGCCCTCGAACAGCTGCAGCACGGTCAGCGCGCTGTCCAGCGATTTGAGCAGATACTGGTCCTTGTTGCTCTCTTTCATCCGCGTCACCCGCCCCTTTTTTCTCAAAGACTCCCTCATCATAGCACGCAGCGGGAAAAATCGCAAATTTGCCCTTGCTTTTTGGTTTTTTCTGATGTATACTCAAATCGCAAGTTCGCTTTGAGAATATTATGTTCGCTATCAGAACATTTCGGGAGGGATCTCATGAAGAAGCTCGTTGTCATCAATCTCGGCTCCACCTCCACCAAGATCGCCTACTTCGAGGACGATCGGTGCGTTCATTCCGCGTCGCTGCCCCATCCGGCGGCGGAGATCCAGGCTTTCGCCAGCAACTGGGACCAGTACGACTACCGCAAGGCGGCCATTCTGGACTTTCTGGCGCAGCACGACATCCGCCTGGAGGAGCTGGACGCCTTTGTCAGCCGGGGCGGCCACACCCAGCCCATCCACAGCGGGGTCTACCGCATCACCGAAAAGATGCTGGAGCAGTCCCGCAGCATGAAGTACGGCAACCACGTCTCCGACCTGGGGGTACGGCTGGCCTACGATCTGGCGCCCAACAAGCAGACCGCCTTCATCGTGGACAGCCCCTGCACCGACGAATACCAGCCCCTGGCCCGCTACTCCGGCCTGGCGGAGCTGCCCCGTGTGAGCCGGTTCCATGTGCTGAACCAGAAGGCCTGCGCCCGCCGCTACTGCGCCGACCACGGCGTGGAATACGCCGACGTGAACCTGGTGGTGGTGCACATGGGCGGCGGCACCTCGGTGGCGGCCCACCGCAAGGGCCTTCTGGTGGATGGCAACAACGGCCTGGACGGCGACGGCCCCTTCTCCACCGACCGCACCGGCGAGCTGCCGGTGGGTGCGCTCATCGATCTGTGCTATTCCGGCAAGTACACCCACGCCGAGATGCGCCGCAAGATCAAGGGCCAGGGCGGCATGATGTCCTATGTGCAGGACACCGACGTCAAGACCATTGAGGAAAAGGCCCTGGCGGGGGACGAGAAGTACAAGAACGCCCTGGACGCCATGATCTACCAGACCGCCCAGGAGATCGGCAAGAAGGCCGTTGTGCTGAAAGGCGATGTGAACGCCATCCTGCTGACCGGCGGCATCGCCCACAGCGAGTACATCACCGGCCAGATCAAAGACTATGTCTCCTTCATCGCGCCGGTGTACGTCTATCCGGGCGAGCGGGAGATGGAGGCGCTGGGCACCCAGTCCTACTACGCGCTCATCGGAAAAGCGGAGGTGTTTGAAGTATGATGCTGAAAAACTTTGACGAGATGGAACAGTTCGTGCTGGCCCAGCCCGCGCCCCGGAAAGTGGCGCTGGCGGCGGCCCACGACGCGGACGCCCTGGGCTCGCTGATGATGGCGGTGGACAAGGGCGTGGCCGAGGCGGTGCTCATCGGCAAAAAGGACGAGATCTGCGCCCTGCTGACCGACATGGGCCGCGACCCGGAGGCCTTCACCATCATCGACGAGAGCGACGACCGGGCCATGGCCAACAAGGCGGTGGAGCTGGTGCACGAGGGCAAGGCGGACATGCCCATGAAAGGCCTGATGCACACCTCCACCTTCATGAAGGCCATTCTGGACAAGGAGACCGGCCTGCGTGAGCCGGACGCCCTGCTCAGCCAGGCCTCCATCTTTGAAATTCCCGAAAAGGGCCGCCTGCTCATCATTTCCGACTGCGCGGTGAACATCCAGCCGGACCTGGAGCAGAAGATCAAGATCACCGAGAACACCGTCACCCTGGCCCATACCTTGGGCATCGAGCAGCCCAAGATCGCGGTGCTGTCGGCGGTGGAGGTGGTGAACCCCAAGATCCAGAACACCGTGGACGCCCGCGCCATTCGTGAGCGGCTGGAGGGCAAGTATCTCATCGACGGCCCCCTGGCGCTGGACAACGCCATCGACAAGGCAGCCGCCATTCACAAGGGCATCGGCGGGCCGGTGGCGGGTGACGCGGACATCCTCATCGTGCCCGACCTGTGGAGCGGCAACATCTTCACCAAGGGGCTGGTATTCTTCGCCCACCTGCGCAGCGCCGGCACCCTGAACGGCCTGAAAACGCCGGTGGTGATGAGCAGCCGCACCGACACGGTGGAGAACAAGTACCTTTCGATCCTGGCTGCGGCGCTGCAGTCCATCCAGAGCAAGCGCGCGCAGTGAGTATATAAAAAGGAAAGAGGAGAAGATCATTGAAACAAAGCCCGTAAAAAAACAGCGGAACGTAGCCATTGAGCTGTGGCGGCTCATCGTGGCGCTGGCGGCCATCGGATTCCACGCCGGGTTCATCATCGCCCGGTCCTGCAACGAGGCCACCGGCTACTTCATGGAGACCAGCAACTGGTTCTTCGGTTCCAGCGAGGTGCTGCTGGTGTTCACCGTCACCGCCGGCTACTTCATGGCCGCCCACTTCGTCAAGCGCAAGAGCGACGCTGCCTACATGGCCCGCAGCGCCTCTGAGCGCGCCTGGGAGTACACCTGGGCCCGCATCAAGACCCTGGTGCCGGTGCTCATCATCGGCTATGTGCTGGCCATCCTGGTGTGCACCAGCTTCTACTACCCCGACTACACCATGCACGACATCATCGTGATGACCGTGAACAGCATCTGGGAGTTTCTGGGCTTCCATGCCGCCGGCCTGCGGAGCATGGGCAATGAGTTCTTCAACCTGAACGGGCCCATGTGGTTCATCTCCGGCATCATCATCGCCGGCTACTTCATGTACTGGGCCATCTGCAAGAGCGAGGACGGCTTCAGCGGCTTCTTTGCTCCCTTCGTGGCCATCTTCCTCACCGGCTGGTGGTGCTTCAGCGGCACCCGCGCCAGCCAGACTGCCTGGTCCACTTTCGGCGCGCAGACCACCTCCACCAACGGCATGGGCGGCGACGCCACCGACACCACCGCCGTCATCGGCTTCAACAACGGCGTTGTGTTCGTTGTGCTGGGCATGCTCATCGGCGTGCTGCTGTTCTATCTCATCCGCCGCCTGTCCGCCCATGAGTTCACCGCCGGCCAGAAGGCCGCCCTCACCGTTCTGAACGTGGTGTGCAGCGTGCTGCTGGTGTGGTACATCCTCTACCAGCCCACCTGGTTCGAGCTGGAGCGCTGGACCGTGGCTTTCCTGTGCCTGGTGGTCATCGGCCTGTCCCTGCTGAACAAGGACGGCCTCACCGCCCTTTTGAACAACCGCTACACCAGCGGCCTGCTGGCCTATCTGGGCAACATCTCCCTGTACATCTACATGCTGCACTACCCCGCGGTCATCGGCACCCTGCGGGTGCTGGGCCACAACACCCCGGACACCATCTACTCCTTCTGGGAAGTGTATGTGCCTGCCACCGTGGCCACCGTGGTGCTCAGCGCCGTGGTCAACGAGATCATGAAGCGCACCATCATGAAGAAGAAATAATCGCGTCTGACGGCGGTTTTCCGCCCGTTCTCTTCCTCTCAAAGGGAAAAGCCCCGGCTGTACAGCCGGGGCTTTTCTTATTGTTTAAAATGTATGTGCTGCCCAGAAAGAGCGCAGCGCCGTGATGTCCGCCGCACAGCTGCCCTGCACAAAGCCGGGCTTGCCGCCGCCCCGGCCGTCCAGGGCCTGGTTCAGCTCTTTGCACAGGGGCCGCAGGTCCGCCCCTTCGCCGGTGCAGGCGATGGCGTAGGCCAGGCCCCCGCCCTCTTGTTCGCTCACCGCGCAGCAAACGCCGGTGCGGCTCTCAGAGAGGGCCGCCGCCAGCCGCCGCAGCCCGTCCGGGCCAAGGCCCGGCTTGCAGACCAGAGGATTTGCGTCCGTTTCACCGGCGGCCCAGAGGGCGAACAGCTGGTTTTCAAGACCCGTGAGCCGGAATTTTGCCGCTTCCAGCTCCGCCTTCTGGCGCTGCACCGCGGCGGCGAGGCCCTCCACCGGGGCGGAGAGGGCCGCTCCCGCCCGGCGGCACTGGCCGTCCACAAGGCGGTGGCGCGCAAGCGCCCGAGCGCCGCACACCACCTGCAGCCGGGTGCCGGATTTATAGTTGATGTGGTCGATGATCTTGATCTGGCCCACCTGCCCCGTGCGCTGCACATGGGTGCCGCAGCAGGCGCAGCAGTCCGCCCCGGGCATGGTGACCAGGCGCACCGGGCCCTCCAGCTCCTTCTTGCTGCGGTAGGTGAGCCGGGCCAGCTGCTCTTTCTCGTACCAGACGGCCTCGGTGGGCACGTCCTGCCAGACGATGCGGTTGGCCGCCTCTTCCGCTTTGGCAAGGCCCTCGGCGTCCACCGCCACACTCAGGTCCATGAGCAGGTAGTCCTCGCCGATGTGAAAGCCCACGTTCTCCGCCCCGAACATGCTGTGCAACAGGCCCGAGAGGATATGCTCCCCCGAGTGCTGCTGGGTCAGGTCCAGCCGACGGGCCGCGTCCACCTTGCCCTCCACCTCGGTGCCCGGTTCCAGGGGCCGGTCGGTGAGGTGGCGGATGACGCCCCCGGCGTCATGCACGTCCAGCACCCGCACGCCGCCCAAGAGTCCGTGGTCGGCGGGCTGGCCGCCCCCCTCGGGGTAGAAGGCGGTGCGGTCCAGCACCACCTGCCAGCCCTTTTTATCCTCTTCGCAGGCCAGCACCCGGGCGGTGAATTCCAGCACCGGCGGCTGGGCGTAGTAAAGTTTTTCGGTGTGTTCCATGAAACGGCCCCCTTCCGGCGGTATCAGGCCTATTATAACACAAAGCTGCCGCTGGAAAAAGCCCGGCGGATAGTGTATAATAAAGCGATATGTTTTGAATGGGAGGTGCGGCGCGTGAAACGCCTGCTGAGTATCCTTCTTTCAGCGGCGCTGCTGGCGGGCTGCGCCGACCTGCGGCTGCTGCCCGATGGGCCCTCTCCCGCCCCCTCCGCCGCCCCCGAGGCCACCGAGGCCCCGGCGCGGGTGCTGGCGGTGTGGGACGAGGGTGGGGCGCTGAGCCAGGCACTGGCCCTTTATGCCGGGGAACAGGGCGTGCAGGTGGAACAGGCCGCCGACGCCGCTTCGGCGGCTCTGGCGGTGAGCGCCGCCCAGCCCGCGGCGGACAGCGCCCTGGACCTTTCCCAGCAGGGCGAGCTGGTGCAGGGCATGGCCGGCGCGCTCACCGGCGGGCAGGAGGGCTGTTTCGGCCTGCCGCTGGCGGGCAGCGCCTACGGGTATCTGGCCGACCGCGCCCGGCTGACGGCGCTGCTGGGGGCGGAGTTTGACCCCGCCGACCTGCAGAAAGCCTCTGCTTCCGAGTGGCAGGACTTCACCGGCGCGCTGGACGGCTGGCTGGCAAAACCCGCCGAGACTGCCGTGACCCTGAACGGCAAGGAGTACACCCTGCCCGCCGAGAAGCCCGCCGAACTGGCGGCGACGGAGGCGGTGTTCACGGTGGCGGCAGATGACCGGTTCACCGGGCCGGTGCTGGCGCCGGTGCTGGGCACCTGCTACAAGACCGCCGAGGAGGCCGCCGCGGGCGGACGCACCGACGCGGAGCTGACCGGGGCGCTGAACAGCCTGTGGACGCTGCTCACCGACGAGGCCGCCAGCCTCGCGGGGGCGGGCGAAAACGGCACGGCC
Organism: Candidatus Allofournierella merdipullorum; assembly: GCF_048426865.1. Taxonomy (NCBI): domain Bacteria; kingdom Bacillati; phylum Bacillota; class Clostridia; order Eubacteriales; family Oscillospiraceae; genus Allofournierella; species Candidatus Allofournierella merdipullorum. Next base: position 67,681 of record NZ_DBFNWJ010000059.1, on the reverse strand, counting down.
CCCGACCGGGCCGGGGCCCGGGAAGCCTTTGCCGGCGGGAAAGCCCTTTTCTACCGGGCGAGCGCATCGGAAGCGGCGCTGGCGGGCCTTGCCGCCGAGGACACGGTGGTGGTCCCGCTGAAATTCACCTTTGACGACACCGACCTCCACGGCGGATTTTCGCTGGAGGAGCTGTCCCAGCCGGTGGTGAGCAGCGGCGGCTGGGTGTGCATCCCCGCCGGGGCGGACGAGAGCCAGCGCACCGAGGCCTGCGCCTTTTTGCTGTGGCTCTACGCCAGCGAGACGGGGCGGCAGCTGATGGGCGGCAGCGAGACGCCCGAGGGCCTGCCGGACCTGTCGGCGGCTTTGAGCGCTGAGACGCTGGAGGCCATCGACGCGGCGGGCGACGAGCTTGCCGCTCTGACGCAGTTCACCACCGCCGGACGCCGGGCTTTCACCGGCGCGGTGCTGGCGGCTTTACCTTAAAGAGAGGAAGAATCACAGATGCGGGAATGCGGCGTTTTGATGCCGGTGTTCAGCCTGCCGGGACCCTACGGCATCGGCTGCTTCGGCAAAGAGGCTTACAAGTTCGTGGATTTTCTGGCCGAGGCGGGCCAGCAGGTGTGGCAGATTTTGCCCCTGGCCCCCACCGGCTACGGCGACAGCCCTTATCAGAGCTGTTCCGCCTTTGCCTCCAACCCCTATTTCATCGACCTGGACGAGCTGGCCGATCGGGGCCTGCTGGAAAAAGGGGAGTATGAACACCTGCCCTGGGGCGGCGGGACGCACATCGACTACGGCGCGCTGTATCAGCTGCGCTTTGGGGTGCTGCGCAAAGCCGCCGCGCGGTTCTTCGCCTTCCCTGAGGACGACTACTACGCCTTCTGTTTTCGCAATGAGGACTGGCTGGAGGACTATGCCCTCTACATGGCCGCCAAAGGCGAATATGAAATGAAGGGCTGGCAGGAATGGCCCGAGGCCCTGCGCCGCCGGGAGGCGGAGGCGCTGGAGGCCCTGCGCAAGGAACAGGCGGAGGAAATTGCCTTCTGGAAATTTTTGCAGTACCAGTGCCACCGCCAGTGGACGGCCCTGAAGGCCTACGCCAATGAAAAAGGCGTGCGCATTCTGGGCGACATGCCCATCTATGTCTCGGCGGACTCCGCCGACGCCTGGGCGGGGGGCGAGATGTTCGAGACCGACGCCGAGGGCAACTTCACCCGGGTGGCGGGCTGCCCGCCGGACTACTTCTCCGCCGACGGCCAGCTGTGGGGCAACCCGCTCTACGACTGGGCCTGGCACAAGCGCACCGGCTACGCCTGGTGGGTGCGGCGGCTGCGCCACGCGCTGGAGCTGTTCGACGAGGTGCGCATCGACCACTTCCGCGCTTTCGACACCTATTACGCCATCCCCGCAAGCCACACCACCGCCCGAAACGGCGTGTGGGAGCAGGGCCCCGGCACTGAACTGTTCGACGCGCTGAACGCCGCTTTGGGCCGGGTGCCCATCGTGGCGGAGGATCTGGGGCTTCTGTTCGACAGCGTGCGCAAGCTGCTGGCGGACACCGGCCTGCCGGGCATGAAAGTGCTGCAGTTCGCCTTTGACCCGGGGTGCGACAGCGAGTATCTGCCCCACAACCATGTGGAAAACTGCGTGGTCTACCCCGGCACCCACGACAACGCCACCCTGGCGGAGTGGCTCACCTCGGCCTCCAAAAAGGAGCTGGCCAAGGCCAAGGCCTATCTGGGCCTGAACCGCACCGAGGGCTTCGCCGCCGGCATGCTGCGGGGGGTGCTGGCCAGCTGCGGACGGCTGGCGGTCATTCCCGCGGCGGACTGGCTGGGCCTTGGGGCCGAAGGGCGCATCAACACCCCCGGCGTGGGCCAGGGCAACTGGCATTGGCGGGCGAAGGCGGGCGTTTTCACCCCGGAGCTGGCGGCACGGATGCGCCGCACCTGCGCGCTCTACGGGCGGTGCAGCGCCGAAGAACAATAAAAATACATACTCCCCCTTTTTCCGGGCATACTACCGGCAAAAGGGGGAGTTTTTCATGCAGCGACGCAACGACCAGAACCACGGCGACAGCGACAACGAGGCCGTGCTGAACGAAGTGGTGCGCAACACCGAGATGGGCAAAAACACCACCGAGCAGCTCATCCACATCACCGACGACCGGCAGCTGAAGGCCAGCCTTTTGAGCCAGCAGCGGCAGTTCCGCCAGCTGAACCAGAAGGCCCACGCCGCGCTGGCGGCCCTGGGCACCCACGGCCACGGCCAGAGCAAAATGGCCAAGATGGCCACCACCATGGGCATCAAGTCCAAGACCATGACCGACAAATCCAGCCGCAACCTGGCGGACATGCTCATCCAGGGGGCCACCCAGGGCTACACCGACTGCGAGATGGCCCGCCGGGATCACCCGAACGCCTCCACCGGCGCGATGGAGCTGCTGGACCAGCTGCAGACACTGGAGCAGGACATCGCCCGGGAAATGAAGAACTATCTGTGACGCCGAGGGGGCAGCCGCCCCTTCAGACAAAGTGCCCGGATACAAAAAAGGCCGCCGTACCCGGTTTTCGGGTGCGGCGGCAGTTTTATTTTCAGTCCAGCCGGGCCAGCATGCCCGCCACGATTTTGGTGGCGGTGGCCACGTACTCGGAGATGCTGAATTTTTTGACCACCAGCACCTCGTGGCCCGCCTCGTCGGCGTTGTCGCTCATGGCCCGCAGGATGACGCAGGGCACGCCGTTCTTCTCGGCGATCTGGCTCACCGCCGCGCCCTCCATCTCCACGCAGTCGGGGTGCACCTTTTCGGCAATGGCCGCCTTGGTGGCACAATCGCCCACGAACTGGTCGCCGGTGGCGATGACGCCGGCGATGGCCTTGACCCCCAGCTCCTCGCAGGAGGCCAGCGCGGCCTTCACCAGTTCGGCGTCGCCCTCGTAGCGGGCGGTGAAGGGGGCGCTCTGGGCGATCATGTCGTCCTCGGCGTCGTGGTAGAGCACCGTTTTGCCCACCACCACGTCGCCGATGCCCACCTTGTCGGTCATGTTGCCGGCGATGCCGGAAAAGATGATGCGCTCGGCGTCAAAGCGGGTGATGAGCACCTGGGTGGTGGCGGCGGCGTTGGCCTTGCCCATGCCGGCGCAGCAGACCACCACCTGCTTTTCGCCCAGCAGGCCCCGGTGATACACAACGCCCGCGTAGGGCTCGACGGTCACGCCGTCCAGCAAAGCGCAAAGCTGCTCCACTTCGTCGGGCATGGCGCCCATAATGGCGGTAATGCTCATGTCTGTCTCCTTTTTATACATTGAACAGGAACTCGATGATGTCGCCGTCCTGCACCACATACTCCTTGCCCTCGGTGCGCTGCAGGCCCTTGGCCTTCACGTTGGCCATGTTGTAGTCGCAGGCGGCAAAGTCGTCGTAGCTCACCACACTGGCGCGGATGAAGCCCCGCTCGAAGTCGGAGTGGATCTTGCCCGCGGCCTGGGGCGCCTTGGTGCCCTTGCGGATGGTCCAGGCGCGGCACTCTTTCTTGCCGTCGGTGAGGTAGCTGATGAGGCCCAGCAGCTTGTAGCTGGCCTTGATGAGGTTGTCAAGGCCGGTGGCCTCGATGCCCATCTCCGCCAGAAACTCCTTCTTCTCCTCCGGGGTGTAGTCGGCGATGTCCTCCTCGGTCTTGGCGCAGATGGGGATGCACTCCGCGCCCTCGGCGGCGGCCAGCTCCTTCACGGCCTGGTAGTGGCGGTTTTGCTCCATGCCCTCCATCAGGTCGTCCTCGCTCATGTTGGCGGCGTAGATGACGGGCTTCGCGGTGAGCAGGCCCATCTCCTTCATCTGGAGCATCTGGTCCTCGTCGGACTCGTCAACGGCGAAGGTGCGGGCGTTCTTGCCCGCGCCCAGGTGGGCTTCCAGCTGCTCCAGCCAGGCGGCGGAAGCGCCGGCCTTCTTGTCGCCGGTCTTGGCGGCCTTGGCGAACTTGGCGGCGCGGTTGCTCACCACCTCCAGGTCGCTGAGAATAAGCTCGGTGTCGATGGTCTCGATGTCCCGGATGGGGTCCACCGCGCCCTCCACGTGCACGATGTCGGTGCCGTCAAAGCAGCGCACCACATGCACGATGGCGTCGCACTCCCGGATGTTGCCCAGGAACTTGTTGCCCAGGCCCTCGCCCTTGGACGCGCCCTTCACCAGGCCCGCGATGTCCACGAATTCCACGATGGCGGGGGTCTTTTTGTTGGTCTCCCAGATCTCGGCCAGCTTGTCCAGCCGGGCGTCCGGCACGGCCACGATGCCGGTGTTGGGGTCGATGGTGCAGAAGGGATAGTTTGCCGCCGCAGCGTTCTTGGTGCTGGTGATGGCGTTGAACAGGGTGCTCTTGCCCACGTTGGGCAGGCCCACGATACCTAATTTCATTGGACAGATTCCTCTTTCCGTGAAAAATGCCGGCCGAAAGCCGGGAATGCATGGTTATACGAATATCATTATATCTCAAAGGGGCCGGCGGCGCAAGGGAAAGCGGCGAACCGGGCAAAAAAGGCGGGCCGCCCGCAAAGGGGCGGCCCGCAGGGTCCCGGTTTTTTCAGAAAGGAACGTTCCTCACTTCGCCGTACCGTCGTGGTTGACGGAAACTCCGTCCACCGTATAACTGCAGCTCTCCTCGGTGAAGGTCAGGCCATCCTCGTAACGGCTGTCGATGTCCACGGGCGTTACCTTTTGGCCGGTCATGGTCACGTTCTTCAGGGAAACGTTCATCATCCCGCCATAATTGCAGCCATACAGGGAGACGATCTCCCGCTTATAGGAAGCCTCGCTGCAGTCAAGGTCAAAGGTGCAGTCCTGAATGGTCATATTTCCGCACAGGTAGTTGCTCTCCGCGCTGATGAGGTACGAAGTATAGTGGATGTGGCCGTAGGGGTCGGTGGCGACGGTGCCGTCGGCGTTGTACATTTTGTAAGTGCCTTTGAAGGTGCAGTTGTAGAACTGCACATCCACTTTGCTGGCGTCGTTCATCCCTTTCAGGGAAACCGGCGCGTTGGTGAAGGTGCAGTCGCGGAAGATCACGGTGACCTTTTCGTCGTCACCGTTGGCGCGCACGCGGATGGCTTCGTCGCCAAAGCCGGTGAAGTCCACGTTTTCCACCGTGAGGGTGCTGCCGTACTCCACGTCCATCAGGGTCATGTCTCCCTCATTGACCATCGTTCCGTTTTTCAAAGTCACGGTGCTGCCGCTCTTGACCACCAGGCCGCTGCCGCTGCCGCTCGCCGGGCGGATAAAGGAATTGCCGCCCAGATCCAGCGTTTTGCCGTCGGGGATGACAAAGGTGTCGTTTCCGTTGTGGTCGTCAAACACGGGGTCGTTCATGTCGATGTCGCTGCCGGCCACCACCACCGGCACCGTCGGGTCGTTCAGCGCGGTGAGGATGTCGCCGCCAAACACAGCGTCGGCATTGGCATTGGCGTCATAGTCATCGTTGCCGAAGCCGTCCTGTTCCACGGCGTCCTGGGTGGCCTTGAGCACCACGTTAAAGGCGCCGCCGCCCTCCACCAGCGGCAGGCCCTGGTAGGTGTTGTCCGCTTCGGTGCGCATATTCAGCACCACCACCAGGTACTGGTCGGCGCCGGGCGCCACTTTACCGGACAGCGCCAGCGCGTTGCTCTGCAGGGTGCCGGCCTTGGTGAAGCCGGCCAGGTCTGCCATGCTCCCGGGCAGGTCCGTTTTCTGCACCGGCGTGTCGGTGACTTTGTAGTAAACGTCGATCACTTCCGCCAGTTTGGTGAGCGCGCCGTCGGGTTCCAGCGCCAGGTCATACTTGAGCGCGAGGCTGCCGCCGTTGTGCACCTGGAACGCCTCCATCGCGGTGTAGCCCGGCTCCCAGAAGGCATAGCTGAAGATGGGAGTGTTCTCCGCCACCGCCTCGTAGGCGTCGGTGGTTTTGTTCAGCTTGTTAAAGTCCACCGACAGAGTGCCGGCTTCGATCTTGTTGCCGGTGTTGGTAACGCTGTCGGTGAACCAGGCAAAAGTGGTCCCCAGCAACAGCGCCATGCACAGCAGCAGGCTCAGCCCGCTGGTCCAGAGGGAATGCTTCGTCACGTTTTTCATAGTGTCCTCCTTTTGCATCGTTTGTAAACTTACCTGCCGCTCAAGTCAGATTCACAACAAGGCGGTCCGCCACTTCCTGACTGTTCACGCCGATGTGTGCAGCCAGCTGCTCCGGCGTGGAGGGGATCTGCACACCGTCCACAAAGAAGGTGCAGTTTTCCGCATTGATGGTGGTGTTCAGCGCCCGTACCGAGAAAAGCAGCTGCCGGTTGCCGGTGGTCTGGGTGGCTTCGATGCGGCAGTTTTTAAAGGTGAGGGTGCAGTCGTGGGCGCCCTGGGGATCGGGGTTTCCCTCCGCAGGGCCATTCACCACGATGGTGGCAAAATTGTTCCAGTTATCGGCATTGTATTCCTTGTCGTTGATGCCTTTCAGCGTGCAGTTTTCAAAGGTGATGTTAGCGTTGGCGGAGTGGGTCTGGAACGCGCACCATCCGGTGATGGTGGAGTTGCGGATCACCGCGTCCACCTTTTCGTTGGCGCTGGCCAGATTGATGGCGTAGTAATTGGCGGAGAGGGAACAGCCGTCCATCACCAGCGTCACGGGCTGTTTGTTGTTGTAGAGGGAGATGCCGCGGGTGTAAGTGCCGCTGGTGGGGCCCTGGAGATCCACGCCGGACAGCGTGACGGTGACAGGCTTGTCGGTGTTGCTCAGGTCCAGAACACGGTCCACGCCCTGGGGCACGGTGATGGCGTGGTCGTTGCCCACGATGGTCACATCGCCGTCGGCCTGGAGCTTTTCGTTGAGGGTGATGTCACCGGTGAGAACGGCGGTCTTGCCCGCGGCCACCGCCGCTTCAAGGCCCTCAGCGTCGGACACCGGCAGGAAGTCCAGCGGGGCGTCGACATCGTACCGGTCATTGCCGAAGCCGTCGGTCTCCAGGGGCTTCTGGGTGGCGCGCAGCAGCAGGTCGAAGGTGACCGAGCAGTTCTGATACTCGTTGCTTGCGTTCTCCTTCATCCGAAGCACCAGAGAGAACTCGGCCGCGTCGCCCGTCTGATCCAGCTCGCCCAGTTTCACCGCGCTGTCCGCCATTGCAGAGAGGACGCCCACGGGGGTCTGGCCGGCCAGGTCGGCCGCGTCCGCATCCGTGACATAGACCTCCAGCACATCGGCGATGTTGGCGGTGCTTCCCTCCGGCGCGGTGGCCTTGACGTTTGCCAGGACCAGCTCCCACTTCATCGCCAGAGAACCGCTGTTGGCCACGCGGAAATCATATCCGTAGGACCGCCCCGGCTCCCAGCTGATGTCGGCGCCGAAAAGCGCCCCGGTGTTTTCGGGAACGGCGTCATATCCGTCGGTCTCGTTGAGGCCCCGGTAGCCGAACTCCAGATCCAGGCTGCCGGCCTGAATGGTGTTGCCGTTGTTCACCACGCTGTCGGTGAACCAGGCGTAGGTGGTGCCCAGCAGCAGCGCAAGGCACATCAGCAGCGACAGGCCGCTGAGCGCCAGGGAACGTTTGATCTGCCCGTCTTTCATAACATTCTTCCTCCGTCTTTTGCAAGAGCCGCATCGCTTTGCCGGGCTCTCGCATCAAGCTGTTCCGCCCGCCTCAGGCAAGGGGCGTCTCGGCGGTGGTTTCATTCGGGGCTCCGTCCGGCCGGGACTCGGGAACGGTCTCAGCCGCGGCGGGGGCATCTCCCTCCGGCGCAGCGGCGCCCCCCTCGGGAGGGGTTTCTGCTTCGGGCGTCTCGTCCGGTACAGTGCCGTCCTCCGGTGCGTTCCCGTCAGCCGGAGGAGTATCCTCGCCGGGAGTGCCCTCCTCACCGGGGTCTGCCGGTGCGCCGGACACCACAGTGACGGGGCCGAACGAGGCGGTCGTGAATGTGAGCAGGCCGGTGGCGGGGTCATAGGCCGCGTCCCCGATGAGGTCGGCGCCCCGGTAGGCCCGCACATTGTCGAGGCCCGCGCTGAGCTGCATGCGCACGGCAACCGCCGCCGCATTGTTTTCTTTGAGACCGGAAAGGCCGATCTGCCAGGTTTCGGCCTTTTCGCCTTCCTGCACCGCGATGCCCTCCGGCATGCCGGCGGAAGCGACGGTGAGCACCAGCTGCTCCGCCGTTTCATCGATGGCCCCGGCAGGCACGGTGACCGAAGTCTCGGGAAGGGCGTTTTCCTGGCCGGGGGCGGTCAGGGTGGTATCGGTCCAGCCTTCGGCGGGTCTGACCGCAGATGCCGTTCCGGGGACCGGCTCCGGCGCGGGGGCGGCGGGCGTTCCCACCGTGTCGTTGTTCTTGATCAGGGTCTGCCCGTCGTATCCGTAGTTTTCCGGGCTGCCCCAGGAGGGGGCAAAGGCATATGTACCGCTCTCGTCCGGGGCCAGAGTGAACACAAGGCCCTCAGCCGGGATGGCCTGCGTTGTCCGCAAAAACTGTCCCGGTCCGCTGACGGTGCAGAAGCCGGTGGTGCCAGAAGCCGCAAGGGAAACGGTATAACTTGCGCCCTTGTCCAGCGCAAACCCGCCTTCGGTGGGCTGCAGCTGCTGGCCCGCGGCGTCCGTGACCTGCACCGTCAGCCCGAAACTTCCGGCCTGCACGCTGTTGTCCGGATTGGTCCGGGTGAACTGGAACCAAGCCAGCGTTGCGGCAGTCAGGCAGAGCAGCGCCGCAAGGATCACCGGCAGCACCGCCAGCAGGCAGCGAAGCTCCGCCCGCTGCGGGCGACTGCCCGTGCTGTGATTTATCTGGGTACGCATCATTCACCAGCCTCCGTTTTCTCATTGCCGTCTGTGGGCGCGTCATCGGCCGTTTTTCCCGCCGCTTCGGCCTGCACCTGCGCCCGGAGCTGTTCCAGTTCCGTCTGCATCCGGCGCAGCTTTTCCCGCTCGCCGGCCAGCTCCTGCCGCTGGGCGGCCAGTTCGTCCATCTGCTCCGCTTTATACTGACGCAGCAGGGAAAGGAAGCGGGACGCCTGCAGCCCGATGAGCAGCAGGAAGGGGATGAGGATCACCACCACATACCCCAGGGGGGTGCGCAGGAACTGGAAGAAGTACCCCAGCTTGGGCAGGCGGAAGGCATATTCCCCCAGCACGTTGTCAAAGGGAACGGGGGCCGCGTCATTTTCGCCGGTGGAGGTGCCGTAGGTGATGAAAGCAGGGCTTCCGTTCACCGTGGTGATCTCACGGATCTTGTGGGTGACCACCTCGCCGTCAGCGCTGGGGTCAGCGGAGCGGAAGGTGACGATGTCGCCCGGCTCCAGCTCGGCGGGGTCCACCACACGGCTCACGGCGATGTCGCCCACCTGGAAGGTATCGCGCATGGAGTCGGACAGAACGATGTACGGTTTATAGCCGAAGAGGTTGGCGTCCTGCCGGCCCACGGTTTTCACCGAGACCACGGTGAACACCATTACAAGAACAGCAAACACCAGGATGAGAGCGGTAAGCACCTGCCTCACCCTTGTGAGGATGTTTTTCATGGGGATGGTCTCCTTTGCAGTGTCCGCACGATGTTCGCACGGCGGGCAAAGGGCGCAAGGGGCCTTGTGCCCTTTGCCCGCCGCCCCGCCCCTCCTGTTCCGGAGAGGCGGGAGCGGGTCATCTTCAGGTCAGGGTTCTGAAACGGCCGGTCATTTGTTGTGGCACAGGCCGTCGGCAATGTAGGCATTGCCCTCCACGCCTTCCAGCTTCCAGCCGGTCGTTTCCGTCTCCATTTCGTAATAGTAGTCGGTGTAGTAGTCGCCCCAGGCGGCATAGTGCAGGTCAACGCCCTGGTACGGATACACCCAGAACTTGCCCTTCACCGGCATCGTTTTGCCGGTGGGCTGGCCGTCGACGTACTGCGTTGCCGTGGTGTCCACATCCACATACTTGCTGGCGGAATCGGCCAGATGGGCTTCGACCTTTTCGGTGGTACAGCCGGTGAGCTCCACCACATTCTGCGCCAGGCCGATCAGGCCGCCGCCGTTGTACGCCACGGTGACCGAGACATTTTCCACGGTGCAGTTTTTCAGCGCGGTGACGCTGCTGCCCGGTTCTGCCGCCATGCCCAGCACGGCGCCCACCTTGCCGTAGCCCCTGATGGAAGAGTTCTTCACATGGACGTTCTCAAAGGTGACATTGCCGTAGGCATAGGCGCTGACGATGCCGTAGACATTTCCGCTGATGCTGCCGGAACTGCTGCCGTATCTGGAAACAAAGGCGCCGTCGATGGTAACGTTCCGCACCGTGGCTGCCGCGATGTTGCCGAAGAAGCCGTTTCCGTAGGCGAGGTTGTTGACCGCCTGAAGGCCAAAGATCACATGGTCTCCGCCGTCAAAAGCGCCGCGGAACATTTTCCCGTTCACGCCGATGGGGGTCCAGTTGGCCCCGCTGAGGTCCATATCCCGGGTGAGGGTGACGGTGTAGCCGGCATAAGTGGTGCCGGCGTTCACCTTCTGCGCCAGAGCGGCCAGCTGGGCGGGGGTGTCGACGGTGACGGTCTTGGCGGCCGCGTTGGTGTTGGCCTCCAGGCCCTCCGCGTCCACAGAACCGTCCCAGGGCAGATCATACACAACGGCAAAGGGGCCGAAGGAGGCAGTGCTGAAGGTGAGCAGACCGGTGGCCGCATCGTAGGTGAAGGGGATCTCGTCCGTGCCGCTGAAGAGTTTCACATTGGTGCGCTTCGCACCGACCTGCATCTGCACGCTGACGGGCAGAGTGTTGCCATCGTTCAGGCCGGTGAGCGCAATGTCGTAATACTGCGCGCCCTGGCCGTCCTGCACGGGAACATTCCCGCCGGCGGAGGGGCCGTCCTGCCGGATAACGGTGAGCTTCAGCGCATTCGCGCTGCCGCTGATGGCGTCATCGGGCACGGTGACCGAAGCGCCGGGCACCGAAACAACGGTCTCCTCTGCCCAGCCGTCCGCGGGCTTCGTCACCTGCGCGGTACCGCCGGTGGCCCATTCGGGATGGTCGGGGGTGCCGTCGGCCGCCGCGTCATAGTCGCTGCTGCCGAATCCATCCTCTTCCTTGCTGGCCTGGGTGGCCATCACGGTCACGTCCGCGCTGAAACTCTTGCCCTGGAAGGCGTTATCGGCCTGTTCGTCCATCCCGTAGACCAGGATGAAGCTGACGCTCTCGCCGCCGTTCAGAGGAATGACCATGGACTGGGCCAGAGTGTTCAGTTCGCTCATGGGCCGCTTCACAAAGCTGCCCTGAACAGGCTCCACCTGGACGAAATCGAACCAGAGGGCATCCTGCAGGCCGTTGTCCTCAACGTCGAAGCTCAGGCGGATGTTGGCCGCCAGGCTGCCGTTGTTGGACACGGTGAGCAGTTTGGCGTTGGAAACGCCCGGCTCCCACCTGGGCTCGCTGAGGATGGGCGGGCAGTTCTCCGCTTTCAGGTCCTGGCCGTCGCCTTTAAAACCGAAAGCCTGGCCGTTGTTGATCCCGGCAAACTGATAGGTATCTTTCGAAGTGTCCACATCGTAGGCGGAAGCCCCGATGGACAGCGTTCCGGCGGTGATCACGTTGCCGGTGTTGGTGACGCTGTCGGTGAACCAGGCAAAAGTGGTGCCCAGCAGCAGGGCCGCGCAGAGCAAAAGGCTCAGTCCACTGGCCCAAAGGGAATGTTTCGTTACAGTCTTCATATGTTCCTCCTTAAAGTCAACCGGCACAAGGCCGGAGTGGTCGCTGCATAAAGAACTCAGTTGAATTCCTTGTCGGGGTTATTCCTGGCCTGGACGCACTGGGCGGTGAGATCGAAGCCCACCGTGTCGCCCTGGAACGCGTTGCCGGAGCCTTCGCCCATCTTCACCACGGCGGTGAGGGTGCGCGTTTCGCCGGGCGCAAGCGTCTTTCCGTCCACAAAAGGCGACCCGTCCGCCACAAAGTCGGAGGCCGCGCCGGTATACAGGGGGGTGCCGGTCTGGGCGGCGTTTTTATCCCCCTCATAGATGGAGAAAACCAGCGAATCGGCCAGATCGCCGGTGATGTTTTCCAGATACAGCCGGTAATAGACGTCCACCGTGCCGGTGTTCTTCACGGTGAATTCCCGCACCGCCGCGTGGCCCGGCTCGATGTTCGCCAGGTCCGCGCCGGAGAAAATGGTCTTGCCTTCGTTGAGCTCAATGGCCACGGTGCCGGTCGTAAAGGTGTTTTTTTCCGCCTTCACCATGGCGAGCAGGGCGGCCCAGGTGGTGAGCGCCAGCATGGCGGCCAGCACCAGGACCGCCAGCGCGCTGCCCAGCGCTTTTTTGCCGGTGTTGTTCGGCTTATTCATGCTGCCCGCGCCCCCTTTGCGTTTTGATGCGGATGAAGGCCAGCGCCGCCGCGCACGCCGCAGCCAGAGCGATCCACAGCGCCAGGCTGCTCGGGTCGCCCGTCTGCGCCGGGATCAGCTGGCCGGGCGCCGGCGTGGCGGACGGCTCCTCCGGCCGGGAAGGCTCGCCCTCCACATACCAGCGGAAATCCGCCTCGAGGGATGTGTTCTGGTATTCATTGCCCACCGAGGTGTCCATCCACACCCGGACCGTGAAGTCCCGGTCGATGCGGCCGGAACCGTCGGGAAGCTGCACCCGGTACACTTGACCCGTCACCTCGTCGAAGGTGCCCTCCGCCAGCACAGCGCCGCCGGTGGCGTCGGTGACCTGTATGTTCAGCACCTCGCCCAGATCGCCGGTCTCGTCGGTGACGACCACGTCAAAAAGAAGGGTGAGGGCACCGCTGCGGTGCACCTGCAGGGTGTATTGCTCAGTCACGGCGTCGCCGGGGAGCATGCCCGCCGCCGAAAAGCTCTGGTTGACGGAAGGCTGGCTTTTGTCCAGCACAAGCTGCGGGTCAGCCGCCAGCACTTCCTGGCCGGTCAGAGCGAAAGCCAGCAGCAGGCCGGCGACGCCCCGCGCGAGGCTTCGGGTCATATTCGTGCGTTTCATGGATCGCTGCACCCCCTGGGCGATAGTGTGTTCGGGCCGTGCGTGGGCCCGGGGAAATTTGTATAACCGGAGTTTTTCTCCTGTTTTCGGGACATGTGGCGAAGGGGCCGGCAATGCCGACCCTTTCCAAAATTTTTCACCTTTATTCTACTAAAACAAAATGCCGTTGTCAACAAAACGCACGGGCGCTTTTCCGCTTTTTCTGTAAAACCAGCCTATATTTTTGGTAAATTTTGATTTTACCGGCGCTTTTTGAAAAAGCCGGCCCGCGTTCTTTTTTTGTCCACAAATATACGGTATAATAGAAAAAATCGCCCCTTTTCCGGGGCGCAGCAACGGATGAACGCCCGCCCCAAAGGCGCGGCGAGGGAGGGAAGCACAGAATGCCAAGCGAAAAGATCCTTATCGTGGACGACGACCAGAACATCTGCGAGCTTTTGCGGCTGTATCTGGCCAAGGAGGGCTACCAGCCGGTCATCGCCACCGACGGCGAGGCCGCCGTGGCCGCCTTTGAGAGCCAGAAGCCCAGCCTGGTGCTGCTGGACGTGATGATGCCCAAGATGGACGGCTGGGAGGTCTGCCGGCGCATCCGCGCGGCGGGCGACACGCCGGTCATCATGCTCACCGCCAAGGGCGAGACCTTCGACAAGGTGCTGGGCCTGGAGCTGGGGGCGGACGACTATGTGGTCAAGCCCTTCGACACCAAGGAGGTGGTGGCCCGCATCAAGGCGGTGCTGCGCCGCTGCCATGCCGCGGAGGGCGGCGACAAGAACGTCATCCAGTTCGAGAACCTCTCGCTGGACATGAGCCAGTACCAGCTGAAGGTGAAGGGCAACATCGTGGAGGCGCCCCCCAAGGAGCTGGAGCTGCTGGCCTATCTGGCCGGCCACCCCAACCGGGTGTTCACCCGCGACCAGCTGCTGGACGAGGTGTGGGGCTTCGAGTATTACGGCGACTCCCGCACCATCGACGTGCACATCAAGCGCCTGCGGGAGAAGCTGGAGGGCACCAGCGACAAGTGGAGCCTCAAGACCGTGTGGGGCGTGGGCTACAAGTTTGAAGTAAAGGACTGAGACCGGCCATGCGCAAGAGCATCAGCTCCATGTATTTTTCCACCACGGCGGCGCTGCTCATCGTCAGCACCGCCGTGCTGTGCGCCATCCAGATGTATCTGGTGATGGGCTATTTCAAGCAGGATAAAAAGGAGTCGCTCAGCGAGGTGGTGTCCATCGTCACCACCCAGATCCACCTGCGCCAGCAGACGGAAAACTCGATGGACATCGACCCGGCGCTGGCCCAGAAGATCCAGGAGAGCCTGGCCCTGGTGAGCGAGACCAGCAGCACCATCATCCTGTTCACCGACGAAAACGGCGTGGTGCAGCTGTGCAGCGAGGGCACGTCCAGCTCCAACGTGGGGCGGCAGGTGCCGGCGAACATTCTGGCGGACCTTACGGCCGACGGCAGCTTTTTTGAGACGGGCACGCTGGGCGGCATCTATCCCAGCGCCTGCTACACCGTGGGCGGCATCGTGGACGACGGCGGCCTGCCGCTGGGCTATGTGTTCGCTTCCACCAGCGCGGGCAGCCTGAACATCTTCGTGGGCGATATGTTCTCCAGCTTTGTGCTGGCCGCCGGGCTGATGCTGCTGGCCTCCAGCGTGCTGGCCATCTTCTTCACCACCCGGCTCACCACCCCCCTGCGGCGCATCAGCGAGGCCGCCCGCAAGTTCGGCGGCGGCGACTTCAGCGTGCGGGTGCCGGTGGACGGCGACGACGAGGTGGCCCAGCTGGCGGTGACCTTCAACAACATGGCCCGCAACCTGGAGACCATCGACTCCAGCCGCGCCAGCTTCATGGGCAACATCGCCCACGAGCTGCGTACCCCCATGACCAGCATCAAGGGCTTCATCGACGGCATGCTGGACGGCACCATCCCCGACGACATGCGCCAGCACTACCTGGGCCTTGTGAGCCAGGAGGTGGGCCGGCTGACCCGTCTCATCCAGAACATGCTGGACATCTCAAAGCTCGAGGCCGGCGAGTACCGGGTGAACGCCCAGAGCTACGACGTGTGGGAGAGCCTCACCGGCGTGGTGTTCAGCGCCGAGCAGCGGGTGGAGGACCAGGGCGTGGAGATCCAGGGCCTGGCGCCGCAAAAGACCATGGTCTACGCCGACCCGGATCTGGTGTATCAGGTGGTGTACAACCTCTTCGACAACGCCCTCAAGTTCACCCCCAAAGGCGGCTACATCCGCTTTGCCGTGCAAAAGGCGGGGGGATTTGTCACCGTGTCGGTGGAGAACTCCGGCCAGGGCATCAGCGCCGAGGCGCTGCCCTTCGTTTTTGAGCGCTTTTATAAGGAGGACAAGAGCCGCGGCCTGAACACCAAGGGCAGCGGCCTGGGCCTGCACATCTGCAAGGTGCTCATCGGCCTGTCCGGCGGCAAGATCTGGGCGGAGAGCGAGGAGGGGCGGTTCTGCCGCTTCAGCTTCACCCTGCCCTGCGATTGCCCGCCCGCCGAAAAGCGGAAAAACCACAAGTGACCCTCTTCCGCGCTCTGGTTTTCAGGGCGCGGTTTTTTTGTGCAAAAACCGTGAAAAAGGGCGGCGGCGATTTGCTTTTTCAGCCGGTTTGGGATAAAATAAGTTATATATTGCTTTGTATAAGGGAGAGTTTGCCCATGACCCAACTGAGCGCCTCCATTCTGGCGGCGGATTTCGCCCGCCTTGCCGAGGACTGCCGCCGTGTTCTGGCGGCGGGCGCGGACATGCTGCACTTCGACGTGATGGACGGCCACTTCGTGCCCAACATCAGTTTCGGCGCGCCGGTGCTGAAAAGCCTGCACGCCGCGCTGCCCGACGCCTTTTACGACGTACATCTGATGATCAGCCACCCGCTGCAGTACGCGGGGGATTTCGCCAAGGCGGGAGCGGATCTCATCACCTTCCACCTGGAGAGCGAGGACGACCCCGGCGAGGTGATCGACGCCATCCACGCCCTGGGCTGCAAGGCGGGGCTTTCCATCAAGCCGGGCACCCCGGCCGGGGCGGTACTGTCCTATCTGAGCCGGCTGGACCTGGTGCTGGTGATGAGCGTGGAGCCGGGCTTCGGCGGCCAGAAATTCATGCCCATGGCGCTGGATAAGCTGGCTTTCCTGCGGGAGGCCTGCGCCGAGCGGGGCCTTGCGCCCTATCTCGAGGTGGACGGCGGCGTGGACGCCGTCACCGGCCCGCAGTGCGTTTCGGCGGGCGCCGACCTGCTGGTAGCCGGAAGTTTTCTGTTCGGCGCGCCCAGCGCCGACGAGGCGGCCCGCGCTTTGAAACAAGCCTAAACCGGCCTTTTGGGGGCCGGAGAAAGGAAACCCGATGAGCACAAAACCCAAAGTGGCTGCCCCCCTCCACGAGGACCAGGGCACCCATACCGACATTGTTTTCATGTGCCTGCCGCTGGTGGCCATGGCGGTGTTCTTCTATGGCCCGCGGCCGGCGCTTTTGTGCGCCGTGGCGGTCATCACCGCCAATCTGTGCGACCGGCTGGTAGCGCTGCTGCGCGGCCAGAAATACGAAAAAGGCGAGTGGAGCAGCGAGGCGTTCGCCCTGCTGGTGACGCTGATGATGCCCGCCACCGCCAGCTACTACATGGTCATCATCGGCACGCTGGCGGCGGTGCTGGTGGGCAAAGAGGCCTTCGGCGGCTACGGCGCCTACCTCTTCCACCCGGCGGCCGTGGGCTACGCGGTGGTGGCGGTGAGCTGGTCCGGGCGGATGTTCGCCTATACGGACACCTCCCTCTTCGCCTTCCTGCCCCTGGGCAGCGTGAGCGGGGTGAGCCTTGTGGAAAGCCCCAGCCACATGCTGCGCGAGGGCGGCCTGCCCACCATCGACACGGTGGACCTGGTGCTGGGCAACTACGCCGGCCCCATGGGCACCACCGTGCTGCTGGTCATCCTGGCCTGCGCGCTCTACCTCATCCATCGGCGGCGGATGGGCCTTGTGGCGCCTTTGTGCTTCATCTTCGCCTGCGCTTTCATGGCCTTCTTCTTCCCCCGGCTGGGCGATCTGGCCTTCGCCGCGCCCTGGGAGCACCTGCTGGAACGCCTGCAGGTGGTGAAGTACGAGCTGTGCACCGGCGGCGTGCTGTTCGCCGCGGTGTTCCTCATCAACGATCCCGTCACGCTGCCCAAGTCGAACGCCAGCCGCGCTGTCTACGGCCTGGTGCTGGGCGTGGCGACCATGCTGTTCCGCTACTACGGCACCTACGAGACCGGCGTGTGCTTTGCGCTGCTGGCGGTGGGCGCGGTGTCCGGCTGGATGGACCGGGCCGTGCAGCGGGCGATCCATCGCAAGGGGGTGGTGCGCCGTGAATACTAAGAAAGCGATGTATCTCTCGGAGAACATGACCCGCATCGCCCGGCGGGACCGCGTTTTCCTGAACAACCCCGTCATCATGCAGGGCATGGGCCTGGCGCCGCTGGTGGTGGCCGCCACCACCGCCCAGAACGCCCTGATGCTCTCGGTGGCGGTGATCCTGCTGCTCACCCCGGTGCGGGTGATCGCGGCGCTGCTGGCCCGCACCGGCTACTACCGGTTCCGGGGCCTGGTCTACTGCCTGACCAGCGCCACGGTGTACATCGGCGTATACTATGCGCTGCAGGCCATCTTTGACGTGGAGATCCTTCAGCTGGGCATCTACCTGCCCCTGCTGGTGGTGGAGCCCCTCATCATCAAGCGCTACGAGCGGCCCCAGAAAGAGCGCCTTGTCACCGCCCTCAAAAAGGGCCTGCGCACCACCTGCGGCTATGTGCTGGTGCTGATGCTCATGGGCTGTCTGCGGGAACTGCTCACCACCGCCACCCTCTTCGGGCACGCGGTGCCCCGGCTGCCCGCCGACCTGTTCCCCATGGCCAGCCTGCCCGCCGGCGGCTTTCTGCTGCTGGGCGTGGTGTGCGCCGTGTGGCGCAGCGCGGTGAACCGCTATAAGAAATATGTGAACATGGAGGCGAAGAGAGGCCAATGAGTGAAGTTTTGAGAGCCTGCGCCGTCTTCTTCCTCTACGCGGTGGCGGCCATGTTCGCTGAAAACGCGGTGTTCAGCCGCGCGCTGGGCGTCTCCCGCCTGGTGAAACTGGTGGACGACTCCACCGTGGACACGCTGGTGTTCGGCGGGTTGATGTGCGCGGTGCAGCTGATCAGCGCGCCGCTGGCGAAAGTGGCCAACGCCCTCATCCAGCCCTTCGAGTTCCGCAGCGCCGTGCGCCCGCTGGCGTTCATCCTCTGCAGCGCGGTGGCCTTTGCCGTGGTGCTGGGGCTGGTGCTGCTCATCTTCAAAAGCCGCGCCAAGGACATCGTGGCCGTGCTTCCCATGGCCACCTTCAACACCGCCGTGCTGGGCATGATGCTGCTCACCGCCACCCAAGGTTTCTCTTGGGTGCAGACCATGGGCTTTGCCCTGGGCAGCGGCGTGGGCTACACCCTGGCGGTGGTGGTGGTCACCGAGAGCCAGCGCAAACTGCGCAGCCGGGCGGTGCCCGCGGCCTTCAAGGGGCTGCCCATCACCCTCATCTACATCAGCATCCTGACTCTGGCGATCTACGCCTTCACCGGCCACCGGCTGGCCATCTGACACCCCGCGGGGCGGGACCATCTCCCTCAAGGAGGCAATGCGTATGGCACGAAAGAACATGGGCAAGGTCAAGCGCTACCGCCGCAGTTTTTACAGCGGCGGCCAGCAGCTGCGCCGCATCCTCACCGGGGTGCTGGCGCTGGCCGTGCTGTTCGCCGCCGGCTGGCTCATCGGCCCGGCGGTGATCGACTTCGGGACCAGCACCTGGTACAGCATGAAGCAGGGCGGCGAGAGCTCCGGCACTTCGTCCGGCACTTCCCAGCCCGCCTCTGAGTCTCAGGCCGCGCCCGAGCCCACCCCCGAACCTCAGCCCACCGCCGCCCCGGCCGTCGAGCCCGGGCAGGGAAGCTGGGCCTTTGTGAGCATCTCCGGCCTTTCCAGCGCCGAACAGGCGGCCGCCACCGCCCAGAACCTCGCCTCCCAGGGCGTGGGCTACGCGGTGGTGCCCTGCAAGGACAGCCAGGGCTACGTCTACTACCAGAGCAGCGTGGCCACCGCCCAGTCCAGCGTTTCGGCCACCACCTTTGACGCCGCCGCCGTGCAGGCGCTGAAGGACGCCGGCATCACCCCCATCGCTTCCATCTGCGCCTTCCGGGACCCGCTGGCCCCCTATGTGGACCGCAGTCTCGCGGTGCGCTATCAGGACACCGACTACTTCTGGCTGGACGCTGCCGCCGACGCGGGCGGCAAGCCCTGGCTGAACCCCTATTCCGACGGCGCGGTGAACTACATCACCGCCCTCATCGACGAAGTGCGGGCCATGGGCTTTGAGCAGGTGTGGCTCACCGGCGTGCAGTTCCCCACCACCGCCGGGCGGGACAAGGCCAACTACGGCGACACCGCGGGCATTTCCATGGGCCAGCGTCTGACCCAGGTGCTGAGCGGCTGGCAGGCCGGCGGCGACTGCTGGGTGGAGTATCCCTTGAGCGAAGTGCTGGCCG
Source organism: Candidatus Allofournierella merdipullorum (assembly GCF_048426865.1). Taxonomy (NCBI): domain Bacteria; kingdom Bacillati; phylum Bacillota; class Clostridia; order Eubacteriales; family Oscillospiraceae; genus Allofournierella; species Candidatus Allofournierella merdipullorum. The sequence continues at coordinate 48,192 of NZ_DBFNWJ010000059.1, read as the reverse complement.
GGTCTGACAGTCAGCTGCTGGGCGCTTCCTGCGCCGAGCTGGGGGTCAAAAACCTGGCCATCCGGGCGGACGACGCCCTCACCGAGGAGCAGCAGCTGCAGCTGGACGCCGCGGTCACCGAACTGAAGGCGGGCGGCGTTGCCAACATCGCCCTGGTGCAGGGCGACAGCCTCACCCTGCTGTGAGGGAAGGAGGACGAAAGATGGAGCCCTGTTTTGTGCCCGGCCGCATCCTGCTGCCGGAGGAGAGCATCCCGGTGAGCCAGTGGGCCTGCCTTGCCTGCGACCAGTTCACCAGCCAGCCGGACTACTGGGAACAGGCCGCCGCGCTGGCGGCGGGCGGGCCCAGCGCGCTGAACATCGTGCTGCCGGAGGTGTATCTGGACAAGGTGGACACCCCCACCCGCATCCGGGCCATCCACGAGGCGATGGAGCGGTACCGGGCCGAGGTGCTCACCCGCAGCGTGAACGGCTTCGTCTACGTGGAGCGCACCCAGACCGACGGAAAAGTCCGGCAGGGTCTGGTGGGCCTCATCGATCTGGAACAATACGACTGGCGGCCGGGGATGAGCCCAGCGGTGCGCCCCACCGAGGGCACCGTGCCCAGCCGTATCCCGCCCCGCCTTGCGGTGCGAAACGGGGCGAGCCTGGAAAGCCCCCACATTTTAATGCTGGCGGACGACGCCGGCCGCACCCTGGTGGAACCGGTGGCCGCTCAGAAAGACCGGCTGCCCCTCGTCTACGACGGGGAACTGCCCATGGGCGGCGGTTTTGTCCGGGGCTGGGCGGTGGAAGACCCCGCCCTGCTGGCCGGCGTGGAACAGGCGCTGGCGGCCCTGGGCAGCCAGGCGGCCTTTGACGAAAAGTACCCCGGAGCGGCGGGCGCTCCGCCCATGACCCTGGCGGTGGGGGACGGCAACCACAGCCTTGCCACCGCCAAGGCATACTGGGAGGCGCTGAAAGCCGGACTGCCGGAAGAGGAGCGCAAGACCCACCCCGCCCGGTGGTGCCTGGCGGAGGTGTGCAACGTGCACAGCGAGGCCATCGGCTTTGAGCCCATCCACCGGGTGGTGTTCGGTGTGCCGGGGCTGCAGCTGCTGGCCCGGCTGAAAGAGTGGTGCGCGGCCAGGAACATCGCCGTGGACGGCGAGGAAGCCCCCGGCGACCAGGTCATCACCCTGGTGCACGGGGCCTGGCGACGGCCGGTGCGCCTTGCGGGCAGCCCCGAGCCCCTTGCGGTGGGCACGGTGGAGGCCTTTCTGGCGGATTACTTAAAGCGCAACCCCGCCTCGTCGGTGGACTACATCCACGGCGAGGAAGCGGTGGCGGAGCTGTGCGAAGCCGGCAACACCGGCATCCTGCTGCCGCCCTTTGAAAAGGGAGATCTGTTCCGGGGCGTGGTGCTGGGGGGCGTTTTGCCCCGCAAGACCTTCAGCATGGGCCACGCGAGGGACAAGCGCTATTATCTGGAATGCCGGGCCATTGTGTGAGCCCGGCGCTCCTTTGTAAGGTTTTGGAGGAATATGGATTTCAGTGAATTGCAACTCATCCGTCCGCTGCTGCGGGCGGTGGAGGAGGCGGGCTACACCAGCCCCTCGCCCATCCAGCGCAAGGCCATTCCGCCGGTGCTGGCCGGGCGGGACCTGCTGGGCTGCGCCCAGACCGGCACCGGCAAGACGGCGGCCTTTGCCCTGCCCATTCTGCAGCGGCTGAGCGAAACGCCGACGGCGGGAAAGGGCGTGCGGGCCCTCATCCTCACCCCCACCCGGGAGCTGGCGCTGCAGATCGACGAGTGCTTTGCGGCCTACGGCAAGTATCTGAAGGTGAGCCACACGGTCATCTTCGGCGGCGTGGGCCAGGCGCCTCAGGTGGCGGCGCTGCAAAAGGGGGCCCAGGTGCTCACCGCCTGCCCCGGGCGGCTGAACGACCTCATCGGGCAGGGGTTTGTGGACCTGTCGAAGCTGGAGGTCTTTGTGCTGGACGAGGCGGACCGCATGCTGGACATGGGCTTCATCCACGACGTGAAGAAGGTCATCCGCCAGCTGCCGGAAAAGCGCCAGAACCTTCTGTTCAGCGCCACCATGCCCAAGGAGATCGAACAGCTGGCGGCAGGCATCCTGCAAAAGCCGGTGAGCGTGAAGGTGGACCCGCCTTCCAGCACGGTGGACCGCATCGACCAGAGCCTCTACCGGGTGGCCAAGGCGGACAAAAAGCGGCTGCTGGCGGTGCTGCTGGCGGACCCGGCGGTGAAGAACGCCCTGGTGTTTAGCCGCACCAAGCACGGCGCCAACGCCATCGCCGCCTTTCTCACCAAGCAGGGCATCGAGGCGGCGGCCATCCACGGCAACAAGAGCCAGAGCGCCCGGGTGGCGGCGCTGGAGGGCTTCAAGTCCGGCCGGCTGAAGGCGCTGGTGGCCACCGACATCGCCGCCCGCGGCATCGACATCAGCGAGCTTTCCCATGTGTTCCAGCTGGACCTGCCGGAGGTGCCCGAGACCTATGTGCACCGCATCGGCCGCACCGGCCGGGCGGGCGCCGAGGGCACGGCGGTGGCCTTCTGCAGCCCGGAGGAAGAGGAATACCTGGCCGCCATCGAAAAACTCATCCGCAAAAAAATACCGGTGCGCGAAACGCCCGCCCTGCCCCGCCCGGCGCAGCAGGAAGCGGCCCGGAGCGCCCCAACGCCCGCCCCCGCGCCCCGCAGGGAGCCGAAAGCGGAACAGCCAGCCCGGAAAAGGGAGGAAGAGAACATGGAACAGAACCAGCAGGAAAAACCCACCCAGGGCCTGTCGGCCAGCGCCAAGCGGCGCCGGCGGCGCCGGCGGGCGGCGGCCTCCGCTGCCGCCGAGGGCGGCCCCAAGCAGGGCGCACCCAAGCAGAACGCCGCTCCCAAACAGGGCGGCCCCAAGCAGAACAACCAGAGCGGCCAGGGCCGGAGCGAGCGCGCCTCCGCCCGCGGCCCCAAGCAGGCGGCCCCTGCCCGGCCCGCCCGGGAACCGGCGGAGCACTCCGCCCCCCGGCGCAGCGAAAAGCCGGCCAAAGCCCCCGCCCGCACCGCGGACGAGGACCCCGGCCTGCTGCTCATCTCCCGCAAGCCGCCGGCGCAGAAATTCGCCAGCTTTGAGGAGTACATGAAGAGCCGGGGCGGCCCCGGCGCGCCCATCGTGGGCGACGAGGAATAAAAGCGTGCGCCCCGCCCAAACTGTTGCCATGGCAACACACCGGCGGGGCAACCGCTGCTATAATTAGTCCCCGGAAAAACCGGGGAGGACGCGGAACAAAAGGAGCGATGAGGAATGAGCGCAATCAAAGCAATGGACGACCTGTGGTGGGTGGGCGTTGAGGACCACGACCTGCGGGTGTTTGACATCGTGATGCACAGCGACTGGGGCACCAGCTACAATGCCTACGCCGTGCGGGGCACCGAGGGCGTGGCCCTGTTCGAAACGGTGAAGGAGAAATTCTTCGACGAATATCTGGCCAACCTCAAAGAGGTGTGCAGCCTGGACGAGGTGCGCTACATCGTTGTGGGCCACACCGAGCCCGACCACTCCGGCAGCCTGGAAAAGCTGCTGGATCTGACCCCGAACGCCACCGTGGTGGGCAGCGCCACCGCCATCACCTTTTTGAAGGAGATCGTGAACAAGCCCTTCGCCTCCCGCGCCGTGAAGGACGGGGAGACCATCGACCTGGGCGGGCGCACCCTCAGCTTTTTGAGCGTGCCCTTCCTCCACTGGCCGGACAGCATGTACACCTACATCCCCGAGCTGGGCGCGCTGTTCACCGTGGACTCCTTCGGCTGCCACTACGCCGACGACCGGGTGTTCAACGACCTCATCGACGGCGACTTCACCGAGGCCTACAAGTACTACTTCGACTGCATCATGGGCCCCTTCAAGCCCTTCGTGCTGAAGGCTCTGGACAAGATCAAGGGCCTGGACATCCGCTTCATCGGCAACGGCCACGGCCCGGTGCTGCGCACCGACATCCCCAAGTATCTTGAGATGTACCGCGCCTGGGCCACCCCGGTGGCGGTTCCCGCCGACGAGCGGAGGGTGGCCATCGCCTATGTCTCCGCCTACGGCTACACCCGCCAGCTGGCCGGCGTCATTGCCGACGCGCTGGCCGAGGGCGGCGTGAAGCACGTGGAGCTCTACGACCTGGTGGAGTGCGATCTGGAGACCGCCCGCGCCGCGGTGCAGTCCGCCGACGGCTTTTTGCTGGGCAGCCCCACCCTGGTGGGCGACGCCCTGCCTCCCATCTACGAGATGCTGGTGGGCCTGAACCCCATCATCCACAAGGGCAAGCCCGCCGGCGCCTTCGGCAGCTACGGCTGGAGCGGCGAGGCGGTGCCCAAGCTCACCGCCCAGATGCAGGCCATCGGCCTGAAGCTGCCGGTGGAGGGTCTGAAGGTCCGCTTCAAGCCCAGCGAGGCTCAGCTGGCCGAGGCCCGTCAGTTCGGCCTGGACTTTGCCGCCGCTGTTCTGGCGTAAAAACACAAAAGCAAAGCGTCCCTGCCCCCAAAAGGGCAGGGACGCTTTTTGTTTTTGCAGTTCAGCGCCGGCGCAGCCAAAAGGCTTTTAAGGGTCAATGCTCACCTTCCAAACCATTCATTTCCTCCGTGGCAGTCAGGCCGGCATCCTGGCTGTCGGTACAGATCGGCTGCTCCGCCTTGCTGCCCGCTTGCAGCCCGGCAAGGGCTTTGCTTTGCCCATCCACGATTTTTGACAGGTAATAAAGCGTGATGAACCCGATCCCCATCAGGGCAAACATGGAGCCCAGGACAAAAAAGCCCGTGGCATAGTTCCCGTTGATGATGTAATTATAGGCGTCCCCTCCCACATACGCGTTGTGGTATTCATAAGGGTAGTATTCGCCGCTGTTGTAATTGAACATCTTATCCAGGCCCAACCCCAGAAAAACCGTTGTAAGAACAAAAGAAATGCCGGACAGACCTTTCCATATCTTATTTCCTTCTGTTTTCATCGCTTCTTATTTCCTCCTTTATATTTCAATAGCCGTTTTGCTCCGCACCATAAACCGCCTGGTCATGGGTGAATCCTTCAAATTCCAATTGTTCGATCAGGCTCTGCCGGGAAAAGGATGCGATCTCGAGATACTCTTTTGCCGACAGAGCAGCTTGTTCGTACCAGTCCGCACCGCAGTGGTCAGCGGCGTAGGTCGCCTCGCTGGTAGAGTAGCCTTCATATTCCAGCTGTTCTATCAGACCGCTGTAGGAAAAGGAGAGCACATCCAGATAATCCAGCGCGGATTCAAGCGCGTTGCGTTCTCCCATTGTCGCGCCAGTATCCCCTGTGCCGTCCTGAGGCAAATCTTCCTCAATGCCTTCCATCACAGTCATGTAGCAATCGCGGCACAGAGAATACCCGACCAACTCATACCTTGCCCCGTTTTTCCCGCACACATAGCACCTGCGCCCGCATCCGACAAGCACCACACAAAGAAGCGCCACCGTCAGAATGGAAAATAACCGTTTCATTTTGCACCCTTCCTCTTCCATTTGATATCCGTATGGATATCTTGTGCCTATTTTTACACATACTTATTGTAATGTCAAGATATCCAAACGGATATTGGAGGGTAAAATGTGGCGTACTATCAAAGGATACGGGAACTACGGGAAGACCACGACCTGACACAGCGGCAGGTAGCTGAATACTTGAACATGCCCCAGCCGCAGTATTTCCGCTATGAGCAAGGCTACCGGGACATCCCCACCGACATCCTGATCGCCCTTGCCGTTCTTTACAAAACATCCACCGACTATATTCTTGGCCGCACGGATGACCCCGCGCCGCCAAACGTCTGACTCCCCCGGAACGCAAAGTGCCCCGGGGGAGCCTGTTTTTCCCACTCTACGCCCCGTGGGTGGTTTTTGGGGGCAAAACACGGTACAATAGCGGCAGGAAGGGGGCCAAAGGAAAGGATCAGGCAAAGACCGGGCGGTTCATCGCCGCCCGCCGCAGGGAGCTGGGGCTCACCCAGCGGCAGCTGGCGGAAAAGCTTTCCATCAGCGACAAGACCGTCTCCAAGTGGGAGTGCGGCGGCGGCCTGCCGGAGGTGGGGCTGATGCTGCCCCTGTGCGGCGAGCTGGGCGTCTCGGTGAACGAACTGCTGGCGGGCCGCCGGGTGGAGGAAACAGAGTACAAAGAACAGGCGGAGGCGAACATGATGGACCTTGTGCGGTAGAACCAGGAGAACAAAAAGCGGATGGCGCTTTTGGTCATCTGCGGGTCGGTGACGGTGGTAGCGGTGGTGGCGCTGGTCATTATCGCCAGCTATCTGCCTCTGCCGGTGGCGGCGCGACTGGCGGTGCTGGCGCTGGCGCTCGTCACCGCGGTGGCGGGCATCGGCGGCGCGGCGGTGCTGGACGCGGGCGCGGGCTGGTTCCAGTGCTCCGCCTGCGGGGCGCTGTTCGTGCCCACCATGGCGGAGTATGTGAAGGGGTACCACACCTTCACCCGCCGCAAACTCACCTGCCCGGAGTGCGGCAAGCGCGGCATGTGCCGCCACCGGGTGGTCTTTTGAGTCAAAATGCGCTACAATGGGCAAAGACACACCCGACGGCAGGAGGCGCAGAACATGAAAGAGAACAAATACGACGACAGCCGTTTTTTTGAGAAATACAGCCAGATGGAGCGCTCGAAAAAGGGCCTGGACGGCGCGGGGGAGTGGTATGCGCTGAAGCGCATCCTGCCCGACCTCAAGGGCAAGCGGGTGCTGGACCTGGGCTGCGGGTACGGCTGGCACTGCAAATACGCCGCCGGGCAGGGAGCGGCCTTCGTTCTGGGGACCGACATTTCACAAAAAATGCTGCAGACCGCCGCAGAGCGCAACCCCGACCCGAAGATCGAATACCGCTGCGCCGCCATGGAGGACCTGGAATTTGACGCCGGCGCCTTTGACGTGGTGCTCAGTTCGCTGGCCTTTCACTATGTGGAGGATCTTGAGCCTCTGGTGCGGAACATCGCCCGGTGGCTCGTTCCCGGCGGGGAGCTGGTGTTCTCCGTTGAGCATCCCGTCTTTACCGCCTACGGCACCCAGGACTGGTACTACGGCGCGGACGGCTCCATCCTCCATTTCCCCGTGGACAACTACTATTACGAGGGCAAACGGGAGGCGGTGTTTCTGGGGGAGCAGGTGACGAAGTATCACCGCACCCTCACCACCTACCTTGAGACTCTGCTGAACAGCGGGTTCCTTCTTCAGCACGTGGTCGAGCCCCAGCCGCCCGAAAACATGATGGATCTGCCCGGGATGCGCGACGAGATGCGCCGGCCCATGATGCTGCTGGTGTCGGCAAAGAAAGCATAAACAAAACGATGAGGGCGGCTCCCCGCGGGGAGCCGCCCTCTCTTTGTGTTCACAGATCATCCGCGTCCTGGGTGGGGCGCTCGTCCGGGTCGTGGGCCGGGGTGCCGGTGTAGCTGCCCAGCGGGTCGTGCTCGCTGCCGCGGGCCGCCTTGACCACCTTGCGCACCATCTTCGGCAGCACGTTGTCCTTTTCCTTTTTCATGCCGTTCTCCCCCTTTTTCCTCTTCTCTGCATATAGCCTGCCCTGCCGGCCCATGCTACATGCACATCCGTGTCTTGGCAAAAGGAGGGGGACCACCCATGCGCAAAAACGGCCCGCGGGCCTTCTGGATCTCGTTTTTTCTCACACTGGCCATTCTGATGCCCCTTTTGGGGGGCTTCGTGTTCTATTCCGCCTGGCAGGAGCGGGCCTCGGAGCCGGCGGCCCAACCCCAGAGCGGGGTGCCGGTGCAGCGGCCCGCCGCGGCCAACGATCTGACGGTGCTGGTGGCGGTGGCCGCTGAGGAACCGGCTTTCCTGCTGGTGCGGCTGAACGCGCTGGAGCCCGCCGTCACCCTGTGCCCGGTGCCCGCCGAGAGCGTGCTGCTGGGGCCGGGGGGCACCGTTCTGCTGGCGGACAGCTACACCAGCGCCGGGCCCGCCCGGGCAGCCCAGCTGCTGGGGGCGACGCTGAACATCTCCATCGACCGGTATCTGGCCATCACGCCGGGCAGTCTGGGCCAGGCCTGGGGCGAGCTGGAGCCGCTGCGTGTGAACCTGACCGGCCTTTTGGAAAAAAGCGAGCTGGAGGCGCTGGGCCTTGCCGGCGACCCGGTGGTGTCCCTCGCGCCGGAGGAAGCCACCGCCTTCATCGCCTCGCTGGGCCTGCCGGTGGCCCGGGAGGCCCGGCTGCGGGGCGAGGTGTGGCAAGCGGCCTTCCGTCAGCAGCTGGAAAATCTGCCCACGGCCCTGCCCGCCGGGCTGCGCTCGGTGATCGGCAGCCTGCTCACCGACCTGACCGCCGCCGACCTCTACGACCTGACGGACACCCTCACCTGGCTGGCAAAAGAGGACGCCGCCATCACCGCCGAGACGGTGCCCGGCCGCTACGACGCCCAAAGCGGGCGCTACGACTTCGCCCAGGACAGCATCGCCTTTGCCACCCGGCTGTTCCCGGCGGCGGAGGGGAGCGCGGCCACTCCCGCGCCCTCTCCTTCGCCCGCGCCCTCCGACCCGCTGGAGCCGGAGGCGACGGTCAGTCCCACCAGGCAGCCTTGAGAGCCGCCGCGGCGGCTTCCACGTCCTCGTCCGCCAGCGCGCCGTAGCCCACCACCACCGTGCGGGGCGGGCAAAGCTCCGGCCGGGCCAGATAGTAGCCGGACAGGCCTGCCAGCCGCACCCCCGCAGCGGCGGCCCGCTCCACCATCTCCTGTTCCTTTGGGCCGTCGGTCAGCTGCAAAAGAAAGTGCAGCCCGGTGTGCCGCCCGTGAAAGCGCACCCGCTCCGGGCCGAGGGCCTTTTCCAGCGCCCCGGTGAGGGCCTGCATCCGCGCCCGGTAGCGGCCTCGGGCCCGGGCCAGCTGGCGGGCAAAGTGGCCCTCGTCCATATAGATGGCCAGGGTCTGCTGCTCGAAGCGGCTGACGGTGGAGGAATAGCCCCCGAAGGCCGCCTCAAAGCGGCTCAAAAGGGGCAGGGGCAGCACCATGTAGGCGATGCGGATGCTGGGGGCAAGGCTGCGGGAAAAGGTGGAAAGATAAATCACCGGCCCCTCCCGCCCGGCCATGCCCTGCAAACTGGGCAGGGGGCGCACGTCGAAGCGGAATTCGGAGTCATAATCGTCCTCGATGATGTACCGCCCCGGCGCGGCGGCGGCCCAGTTCAGCAGCTTTGTGCGCCGCCCCACCGGCATCACCGCCCCGGTGGGGAACTGATGGCTGGGGGTGACATACACCAGCCGTGCCCCTGCCGTGGCAAGAGCGTCCGGGTTCAGGCCCTGGCCGTCCACCGGCACCGGCACGCAGCGGATGCCGTTGTTGTGCAGGATGCGCCGGGTGCGGGCGTAGCCGGGGTTTTCCAGCGCGGTGCTGGAACTGCCCACCACCCGGGCCAGCATGCTCAGCAGATATTCCACTCCCGCGCCCACCACCACCTGGTCGGGGGTGCAGTCCACCCCGCGCCAGGCCCGCAGGTGCCGGGCGATGGCCGCCCGCAGCTCGGCGTCGCCCCGGCCCTCGCCGTGGCCCAGCAGGCCGGGCCGGCTGTAGAGCAGTTCTTTCTGGATGCGCGCCCAGGTGCGGAAGGGAAAGAGGCCGGTGTCCACCCCGCCGGTGGATAAATCGAACCGCCACCGGCGGGCGGGCGCGGGAGCCGGCTGGGCGGGCTGCGCCGGGGCGGGAGCCGCCGGGGCCAGAGGCGGCTGGTAGGGCCGCACATAAAAGCCCGACCGGGCCCGGGCCTCCAGCCAGCCCTCCGCCGCCAGCATCTGGTAGGCCCCGTCCACCGTGTTCACGCTCACCCCCAGCTGCCCCGCCAGAGTGCGCTTGCCGGGCATTTTTTCCCCGGCGGCCAGCTGGCCCGAGCGAATTTGAGCCGCCACCGCCCGGTACAGCTGCTCGTACAGCGGGCCCTCTCCTTTGGGTGAAAAGGTGATCTGAAGCATGGGTTTGGCCTCCTTTTTTGAAAACTGACCCCATAAAAAATATTTTTTCTGGGTATTTCAATAGAATCAGTCCGGCGTATAATGGTAGCATAGACCGCGGGCAGCAGAAAGTCAAGGGCCGCCGGCCCGCCCGCGCAAAGAGGGGGATACATATGGAAAAGAAGTATTGGAGCGTGCAGCGTCTGGCGGTGTTCGGCGTGATGAGCGCGCTGGTGTTCACATCCAGCTGGATGCAGATCCCCATCGGGGACGTGAGCCGGGTGCATCTGGGCAACGGCTTCTGCGCTTTGACCGGCCTGTTGTTCGGGCCGTGGGTGGGCGGTTTTGCCAGCGGCGTGGGCAGCATGCTGTTCGACTTCACCAACCCCATGTACATTGCCGAGAGCTGGATCACCTTTTTGACCAAGTTCGCCATCGGCTTTTTGGCGGGCCTCATCTCCTGGGGCGGCCTGAAGCAGAAGGCTGCCGCCGTGCACACCCTGGGCCGTGACATCGCCGGCGCGGTGGTGGGCGTTCTGGCCTATGTGGCGCTTTACATGGGCAAGAGCTTCATCGTGATGTACTACATCGAGCGCCAGACCCTGGGCGCGGTGCAGGTGCAGATGCTCACCAAGCTGGCCAGCAGCATGGTGAACGCGGTGGCGGGCGCCATCGTGGCGGTGCTTCTGGCGAAGGCCCTTCGCCCGGCGCTGCACCGGGCGGGACTGTTTGCCCGGGAAATGTGAACCGAGAAAAAAGGAAGGTCCCCGCGCGGGGGCCTTCCTTTTTTTGTGTCAGAAGCCGGGCAGCACCGGGTCGTCCAGCCGGGCGGTGATGGCAAAGGGCCGCTGGTCAGCCTTGTGCACCTCGTCCCCCGGCTCCGGCCCGCCCAGCAGAAAGGGCGAGGCCGGATCGTGGAGGCAGTAGTTTTTCTGGGCAAGGCGCGCGTCGGTGTTGGCGTAGCAGTAGCGGCAGCCGTTGGGGCAGCTGTCGTAAGCGCCGATGTCCCGCGCCTCGATGCAGTGGCAGCCCGGCCGCATACCCCGATGCGCCCGCTCCTTGAACACCACGCCGCCCGCCCGGCCCAGCGTTTCCAGCGTCATGCAGCCGGAGGGGCGGATGCCAAAACGGGAAAAGTCCTCGTCGGTGCCGCAAATTTGCAGGGGCATCCCATACTTTTCGGCGATGGCCCCGAGGCCCGCCGCCAGCTCCTGCCGCCGGGCGGGGGAGACGGGGCGCAGTTCGGGCATATTCACCGCCAGCTTGCGGTAGAGTTCCACAAAGCTGAAAATGCACTTGTCCACAAAAGGGGCCAGCTCCCGGGCCATGGCCTCGAAGGTCTCGAAATGGCGGGCCGGGGTGTATTTTTCGGTGAGCAGCACCGGGTCGTAGCGCCAGGCCACCCGCTGCCGCCCCACCTGAGCGGAGAGGGCTTTCAGCGTTTCCACGCCCGCCTCGATGGGGGGCACCCCCGGCTCGATGTCCTTTCCGTAGGCGGTGATGGTGTAGAAAAAATAGGCGGGGAAGCGGTCGGTCACTTCATGCAGCCGGGGCAGGATGGGCCGATAATCCTTGGAGCAGAACACCACGCAATCCACCTTGTCCGGCGTAAGGTCGTAGCGGGTGACCAGATGGGGATAGCGGGGATTGCGCACCAGCACATATCCCTCGGTAAAGCGGCGCAGCAGCCAGTCGGAGTAATACTGCACGGTGTCGGTGCGCCCGCCGGTCTGGATGATCGTGGCCCTCGCCCCCTTTCCCTTTCATTATAGCGCGGGGTCGCATTTTTGCAAAAAGGCGGTATAATAAAGAAAAATCGCGGCGGAGGTGAGCCGAAGATGGAGCGCATCTTTCTTTTGGAGGACGACGAGGCCCTTGGCCGGGGCGTGGCCATGGCGCTGGCGGGGCCGGACCGGGAGGTGAGCCGGGCGGCCAGCCTTGCCGAGGCAAAAGCGGCGCTGGCGGGGCAGCGGTTTTCGCTGCTGGTGCTGGACGTGAACATGCCGGACGGCAGCGCCCTGGACCTGGTGCGCGGCCTGCGGGCCGCCGGGGACGGCACGCCGGTCATCCTGCTCACCGCCAACGATCTGGAACTGGACGAGGTGACGGGCCTTGAGGCCGGGGCGGACGACTACATCACCAAGCCCTTCTCGCTGGCGGTGCTGCGGGCGCGGGTGGCGGCCCGGCTGCGCAGCGGGGCAAAGCCCGCCGCCGGGGCGCTGGCGCTGGGGCCCTTCGTCTTCGACTTTGAGCGGATGGATTTCCGCCGGGAGGGGGCGGCCATCGAGCTTTCCAAGGCCGAACAGAAACTGCTGCGGGTGCTGGTGGAGAACCGGGGCCATGCGGTGAGCCGGGCCGCGCTGGTGGACCGGGTGTGGACCGACGGGGCCCAGTTCGTGGAGGAGAACGCCCTGTCGGTGACGGTGCGGCGGCTGCGGGGCAAGCTGGAAGCCGACCCCGCCCGGCCGGAATACCTCAAAACGGTGTACGGCATCGGCTACACCTGGGCGGTGGAGCCATGACCGGGTGGGTCATCGCCGCGGCGCTGCTGGCGCTGGCGGGCCTCATCGCTCTGGGGGCGGGCCTTGCGGCGCGCCGCCGGGCCGCCCGCACCCTGGACCGGGTGGAGGAGATGCTCACCGCCGCCATGGAGGGCCGCTTTGCGGAGGAACACTTTGACGAGAGCCGCCTCTCGGCGCTGGAGGCGCGGCTGGCCCGGTATCTGACCGCCAGCGAGACCTCGGCGGGCCGGGTGCGGCAGGAGAAGGACCGGTTGGCCAGCCTTGTGGCGGACATCGCCCACCAGACCCGCACGCCGGTGGCGAACCTGCGGCTTTATTCCCAGCTGCTGGCGGAGCAGCCCCTCTCCCCCGCCGGGCAGGACTGCGCGGCGGCCATCGACGCCCAGTCGGAAAAGCTGGGCGTGCTGGTGGAGGCGCTGGTCAAGACCAGCCGGCTGGAAACGGGCCTGCTGGCGCTGCACCCCGCGCCGGGGCCGCTGGAGCCCCTTTTGCGCCGGGCGGCGGCCCAGTACGCCCCCGCAGCAGCGGAAAAGGGCGTGACCCTCACCGTGGGCGAAGCGGCGGGGGAGGCGGTGTTCGACGAAAAGTGGACGGAAGAAGCCCTGTGCAACCTGCTGGACAACGCCATGAAGTACACCCCCGCCGGGGGCAGGGTGACGGTGGAGGCGCGGCTGTACGAGATGTTCGCCGCCATTCGGGTGGCGGATACCGGCCCCGGCATCCCGGAGAGCGAGCACGCCAAAATCTTCGGGCGGTTCTACCGCTGCCCCGGGGCCTATCAGGCGCGGGGGGTGGGCATCGGCCTCTACCTTGCCCGTCAAATTGCCCAGGGGCAGGGGGGCTATGTGAAGGTGGAGAGCGCCCCCGGAAAAGGCAGCGTCTTTTCTTTGTGGCTGCCCCGGCAGTGAGCCCCGGCGCAAACACTTGTGTCAGAACTGTCACATTCCCGACAGCACCGGGAAAGATGTTTGTGATAAAGTCTGTGTTGTCGCAAGGACGCACAGACTTTTTCTTTGGGAGGAAAGACCAATGATCGTTTTGCAGACCCGGGGTCTGGAAAAGGTCTACGGAACAGGAGAGGCCCGGGTGCGGGCGCTGGACGGCGTGGATCTGGACGTGGAACAGGGGGAGTTCGTGGCGGTGGTGGGCACCTCCGGCTCGGGCAAAAGCACCCTGCTGCACATGCTGGGCGGGCTGGACCGCCCCACCGCCGGCACCGTGGAAGTGGAGGGGCGGAACATCTTCGCCCTTTCGGACGAGGCGCTCACCGTGTTCCGCCGGCGCAAAATAGGCTTTGTGTTCCAGGCCTACAATCTGGTGCCGGTGCTCAGCGTGTGGGAGAACATCGTGCTGCCGGTGCAGCTGGACGGCCGCCGGCCGGACAAGGCTTACCTTGACCAGGTGGTGGAGGCGCTGGGCCTTTCGGAAAAGCTGGACCGGCTGCCGGGCCAGCTCTCCGGCGGCCAGCAGCAGCGGGTGGCCATCGCCCGGGCGCTGGCGGCCCAGCCGGCCATCCTGCTGGCGGACGAGCCCACCGGCAACCTGGACTCCAAGACCAGTCAGGACGTGCTGAGCCTGATGAAGGTAACGGGGCGGCGCTTTTCCCAGACGATGGTGATGATCACCCACAACGAGGAAATTGCCCAGCAGGCCGACCGCATCGTGCGCATCGAGGACGGGCGCATCGTGACGAGGGGGTGAGGGCATGAAGGTACAAAACCGGGCCTGTGTGCGGCGGCTGAGCCTGCGGGCCCTGGCCGCCAGCCGCACCCGCAATCTGGTGGCGGTGCTGGCCATCGCCCTCACGGCGGTGCTTTTCACCAGCCTGTTCACCATCGCCCTGTCCATCAACGAGGGCTTCCAGCAGGCCACCTTCCGCCAGGTGGGCGGCTACGCCCACGGGGGCTTCAAGTACATCACCGAAGAACAGGCGGAACTGTTTTCTTCCGACCCGCTGGTGAAAGCCCACGGCCTGCGGCGTTTTTTGGGCATGGCCGAGGGAGGCGCCTTCACGAAGGACCACGTGGAGGTGAGCTGGGCGGACGAGAACGAGGCGGACTGGATGTTCCTTGCCCCCACCACCGGGCGGCTGCCCGCCGAGGGCACCGACGAGGCCGCGGCGGACACCCGCGTGCTGGAACTGCTGGGGGTGGAGCCGGAACTGGGGGCGCAGTTCACCCTGCCCATCAACGTGGACGGCAAACTCACCGAAGAGACCTTCACCCTCTGCGGCTGGTGGGAAAAGGACGAGGCCACCTTTGCCTCCCACGTGCTGCTGCCCGAGAGCCGGGTGGACGCCATTTTAGACGAACTGGGCGTGACCCCGCCGGGAGCGGACGGCATGACCGGCTGCCGGAACCTGGACGTGATGTTCTCCTCCTCGCTGAACATCGAAAAGAACCTGCGGGACATCCTTGCCAATTACGGCTACCAGTGCGATACGCCGGGGGAAAACTACATCGGCATCGGGGTGAACTGGGCCTACACTGGCGCCCAGCTGAGCATGAAGCTGGACGCCTTCACCCTGCTGGCGCTGGCCGGGGCGCTGGGGCTCATCCTGCTCACCGGCTACCTCATCATTTATAATGTGTTCCAGATCTCGGTGGCGGGGGACATCCGCTTCTACGGCCTGCTCAAGGCCATCGGCACCACGCCCCGCCAGCTGCGCCGCGTCATCCGCATCCAGGCGCTGGCCCTCAGCGCGGCGGGCATCCCGGTGGGCCTGCTCCTCGGCTGGCTGCTGGGCGGCGCGCTGGTGCCGGTCATCACCGCCCGTCTCAACGGGGTGGCGCCGGTGGTGAGCGCCAACCCGGCCCTCTTTGCGGGGGCGGCCCTCTTCGCCCTCGTCACGGTGCTCATCTCCTGCCGCCGCCCCGGGCGGATGGCGGGGCGGGTGTCGCCGGTGGAGGCGGTGCGCTACACCGAGGGCCGCGCCCCGAAACCCGGCGCGCGGCGGCGGGCCAAGGCGGTGTCGCTGCCCGCCATGGCGCTGGCGAATCTCGGCCGCAGCCGGGGCAAGACCGCCCTCACCATGCTGTCGCTGGCGCTGGCGGTGGTGCTGTTCTGGGCCACCACGGCCTTTGCGGGCAGCTTTGACATGGACAAATACACCTCCTATTTCACCGCCACCGACTTCATCCTGGCCAGCGCCGCCCACTTCCAGACCGGCAGCGAAATTTTCAACCCCGACCAGGCCCTGCCCGAAGAGGCCATCGAGGCGGTGAACGCCGCCGGGGGCGTGGCCGGCAGCGCGCGGGTCTACGGACGCACCTCGCTGGTGCAGGAGTTCGTCACCGACGATTATTACCGGAGCCTGCACGGGCGGTGGTACACCGAAGAGCAGCTGGACGCCATGCTCCGCTCGAAAGGGCGCAACGAGGCGGGCCGGGTGGAGGACACCGCCCAGCTCTACGGCATGGAGCCCTTCGCCCTGGATCAGCTGAAGGTGCTGGAGGGCGACCTTTCCAAACTGAACGACCCGGAGGCCAACTGCATTGCGGCGGTCTACTCCGAGGACGACTACGGCGACCTTGTGACGGACAGCCACTGGGTAAAGCTGGGGGACACAGTGACCCTGCGGTATGTGGAAAAGCTGGAATATGTGGACACGAACACCGGCGTGGCGTACAGCGACCTGACGGAAGTTCCCGCCGGGGCGGACCTCGTCGAGCGGGCGGTGGAATACCGGGACGTGGATTACACCGTGACGGCGCTGGTGGCGGTGCCCAACGCCCTGGACTACGGCTACTTCGGCGCGGACGAGTTCGTGATGGGGGCTGAGACTTTCCTGCGGGATACCGGCACCGACAACGTGATGTACTACGCCTTCAATGCTGGGGAAGGGGCCGTCGACGGTCTCGAGGCGTTTTTGCAGAACTACACCGAAAACGTAGACCCCACCCTCGACTACGAGAGCAAGGCCACCTTCGCGGCGGAGTTTGAGAGCATCCGGCAGATGTTCCTTCTGTTGGGCGGCGCGCTGAGCTTCATCGTGGCGCTGGTGGGGGTGCTGAACTTCTTCAACGCCATCGTCACCGGCATCAGCTCCCGCCGGCGGGAACTGGCGATGCTGGAAGCGGTGGGCATGACCGCCCGCCAGCTGCGCGCCATGCTGGCGCTGGAGGGCCTGGGCTACACTCTGGGCGCGGCGGCGCTGGCCCTGGCGCTGGTGGCGCTTGCCGGGCCGGCTTTGGGCGCGGCGGTGGAGCGCATCGTCTGGTTCTTCACCTTCCGTTCCACCCTCTGGCCGGTGGCGGCGCTGGGGGCAGCATTCGCGGTGCTGGGCGCGGCCATCCCGCTGGCGGTGAGCCGAACGGCCAGCCGCCGCTCGGTGGTGGACCGGCTGCGGCAGGAATAAAAACAGGGGCGGGCCGCCGGGCCCGCCCCTGTTTTGGCCTCCAATGGGGGGAAAAAGGGTGAAAATCGCCCCGGAAGGTTTGCACTGAAGGGTAAAAAGGTGTAAAATAGCACCGAGACCGTCCTTCCGCCGCCGGCGGAACACGGGAACAAAACAACGACCTGGAAAGGGGTTTCCGTCGTGCAGTCTAAAAAACGCAAATCTTCCGATCTTTCCAAAAAGATCCGTGCTTTCATAAACAGTCCTGCCGGCCTGCCCATTCTGGCCGGCGTGTGCGGTGTGCTGGTGGTGATCATCATCGCCTGCGTCGTGTTCGCCGTGCGCAGCTCCGCCGCCCAGCCGGACAGCAGTTCCGCCAGCTGGTCCGAACCGGCGGACGATTCCTCCTACGACGCCGAGGCCGGCAAGGTGAACAAAGAGGAGTTCACCGGCACCATCCTGCCCGAGACGGAGGACGCCGGCCAGGAGTATCTGGATGAAACTCTTTTCATCGGCGACTCCAACACCGCCCGCTATATGTACTACGGGCCGGACGACAACTCCGATGTGCACTTCACCACCATCGAGAACACGGTGGGCGTGGTGAGCGCCGGCGTGCAAAACATCACCAGCCTCAAGTGGGAGCACTTTGTGGGCAAGGGCGAGATGACCATTCCCGAGATCGTGGAGGTCATGCAGCCCAAGCGCATCATCATCAGCTTCGGCACCAACAACCTCACCATGGAGACCGACACCTTCATCGACTACTACTCCAAGGGTCTTGAGGCCATCCATGAGGCTTATCCTTACGCCGACATCATCGTCAGCGCCATCCCCCCGCTGGACAAGGAGCGCTCGAACACCAACCTGTCCATGAAGCAGGTGGACCGGCTGAACACCGCCATCGTGGAGATGTGCGAAGAGGAGGGCTACAAGTATCTGGACACCAGCGAGGCTCTGGAGGACCCGGAGACCGGCTGGGCCAAGAAGGACTACACCCTCACCCTGGACGGCGTGCACCTGAGCAAGGAGGGCGCGCGGGCGCTGTTTGAGTACATCCGCACCCACGCCTACATCACCGAGGACACCCGTCCGAAGCCTCTGAAGGACATTCCCAAGATCAACGGCGTCACCCCCGGCCTCATCACCCAGGACCCCATCGGGTTGCGCGGGCCCAGCGTGCCGGTGGAGATCTCCGCCAGCGAGGGCGGCCACATCGTGGGCGAGACCAGCCAGAGCGTGAAGAAGGGCCAGCAGACCAGCGAGATCACCGCCGTGGCGGACGAAGGCTGGGAGTTCTCCCACTGGACCGCCAGCATCGGCTTTATCGACCAGCAGGAGACCATCCGCTTCACCGTGCCCGGCGACGCGGACGCCAACGGCGTGTTCATCACCGCCCACTTCCGCCAGAAGGAGGCGGAGCCCACTCCGTCGCCCAGTCCCTCGCCCAGCCCCAGCCCGTCGCCCAGTCCCTCGCCCACGCCGGACACCTCCGGCGGCACCTCGTCCGGCGGCGGAACTTCTTCCGGCGGCAGCTCCAGCACCCCGTCCGTCTCCACTCCGGCGCCCACCCAGTGCCCCCACAGCAGCACCAGCGTTTCCCGGGTGGAGCCCACCTGCGGCGCGGCCGGCTCTGAAACTGTGACCTGCACCGCCTGCGGCACGGTGATCAGCGTCACCGAACTGCCCGCCACCGGCGCCCACAGCTTTTCCAACGGGGTTTGCACCGTTTGCGGCGCGGCCGACCCGAACTTCGTCACCCCGCCGCCCACCAACTCCGTGAACAGCAGCAGTACCCCGTCCACGGGTTCCACGCCCGCCGCGTAAACCTCATCCACCCACAAAAAGGCCTTCGCGGGCCTTTTTGTTTTGCCGGGCGTTCGCCCCAAAAGGAGGAACATCATGGAACACACCGCCAAAAAGCAGGGCCTTATGCGGCGCTTCTGGCCCTATCTGAAAAAGTACAAGCGCATTCTGTTCTTTGACCTGGCCTGCGCGGCGCTCACCACCCTGTGCGATATGGTGCTGCCGCTCATCATGCGGTTTCTGACCAACACCGCCACCACCGACGCCTCCCTGCTCACCGCGGGGCTGGTGCTGCGGCTGGGCTTTATCTATCTGGTGCTGCGCATCATCGACGGCCTGGCCAACTACTACATGGCCGACATGGGCCACGTGATGGGCGTGTATGTGGAGACGGACATGCGCCGGGACGCCTTCGCCCATCTGCAGCGGCTGGGCTACACCTACTACTCCAATACCAAGGTGGGCCAGATCATGGGCCGCATCACCAACGACCTGTTCGATGTGACCGAGTTCGCCCACCACTGCCCCGAAGAATTCTTCATCGCCGCCATCAAGATCACCGCCAGCTTCATCATCCTGTGCCAGTCCAGCGTGGCGCTCACTCTCATCCTCTTCGCCTGCGTGCCGCTGATGGGCGTGGTGTCCACCATCATCAACCTGAAGCTGCGGGCGGCCTTCCGCCGCCAGCGGGTGCAGATCGGCGAGCTGAACGCCCGCATCGAGGACAGCCTTCTGGGCGAGCGGGTGGTGAAAGCCTTCGCCAACGAGGCGGTGGAAATTGAGAAGTTCCGGCAGGACAACGAGGCTTTCAAGGCCATCAAAAAGCAGACCTACCGCTTCATGGCGGCGTTCCAGACCAGCACCCGCCTGTTCGACGGCCTGATGTATCTGGTGGTCATCGTGGCGGGCGGCCTGTTCCTGGTGAGCGGGCGCATCGCCGCCGGCGACCTTGTGGCCTACATGCTCTATGTGACCACCCTCATCGCCACCATCCGCCGCATCGTGGAGTTTGCCGAGCAGTTCCAGCGGGGCATGACCGGTATCGAGCGCTTCTGCGAAATCATGGACGCGCCCATCGAGATCACCGACGCGCCGAACGCGCAGCCTCTGGAAGTGAAAGAGGGGGCCATCCGGCTGGAGAACGTCTCCTTCGAGTATCCCGACGACCACAACCGGGTGCTGCGGGGGGTAGACCTGGAAATCCACCCCGGCGAAAAGCTGGCCCTGGTGGGGCCCTCCGGCGGCGGCAAGACCACCCTGTGCAACCTCATTCCCCGGTTCTACGACGTGACCGGCGGGCGCATCCTCATCGACGGGCAGGACGTGCGCGCCGTCACGCTGGACAGCCTGCGGGGCGCCATCGGCGTGGTGCAGCAGGACGTGTACCTGTTCAGCGGCAGCGTGTTTGAGAACATCGCCTACGGCAAGCCGGGGGCCAGCCGCCAGGAGGTGGAGGCCGCGGCAAAGCTGGCCGGGGCCCACGAGTTCATCACAAAACTGAAGGACGGCTACGACACCTATGTGGGCGAGCGGGGCGTGAAGCTGAGCGGCGGCCAGAAGCAGCGCATCTCCATCGCCCGGGTGTTCCTTAAAAACCCGCCCATCCTCATTCTGGACGAGGCCACCAGCGCCCTGGACAACGAGAGCGAGGTGCTGGTGAACCGCAGCCTGGAGGCGCTGGCCAAAGGGCGCACCACCCTGACCATCGCCCACCGGCTGACCACCATCCAGAACGCCGACCGCATTCTGGTGCTGGGCAGGGAGGGCATCGAGGAGCAGGGCACCCACGAGGAGCTTCTGGAAAAGAAGGGCGTCTACTTCCGGCTGTGGAACGGCCTGGTGGGCGCGGAAGAAGAATAAGACAAGCGGCAAGCGCCGCCTCTCTCCAAAGCAGGAGGGGGGCGGCGCTTTTTGTTTTGGCGGGGCGGGGGGAGAAGGGCAGAGCGGCAGGCAGACGAGGCGAAGCCCGGTTTTCCCCACGTAGTGCGCATCGGAACGGACATTTTCCGTCGTCGTGGAAAATGTCCGGGACGCAGCGTGCGGTGGGGAGAAACCGGGCGGAGCTTTCCCCGCAACACTGGCCTTTTCATTGCCCGGGCGGACGCAAAAGGAGCAAGCGGACACGAAAAGGGCGGCGGGCAGCGACGCGGCCCCCTGAGCCTGCCGCGCCCTTCGCCGCCCGGCGACCCGGTCTGCCCCACGGGCATTTATGAAAAACCTTTCCAAATCTTAAGGCGGCGCAAAGGCAGGGGAAAGAATGGGGCTGTATACTCCCTTCATGAAAGGAGGCGAGCGCCGTGAATGAGCCTTCGCCGCGCACCCGGCCCATCGTGGAGGTACGGGGGCTGCGCAAAGAGTACCCTCTGGGCGACGAAACCGTGGTGGCCCTGAAAAACATCGACCTTTCCATCATGCGGGGGGAGATCTGCTGCATCTTCGGCACCTCCGGCTCCGGCAAGAGCACCCTGCTCAACCAGCTGGCGGGCATGGAAAAGCCCACCCGGGGCGAAGTTCGCATCGGCGGCGCGCCCATCTCCCGCATGAGCGAGGAACAGCTGGCGGCCTTCCGCCAGCGGCATCTGGGCTTTGTGTTCCAGGCCTACAACCTGCTGCCCAGCCTCACCGCCGCCGAGAACGTGGCGCTGCCTCTTCTGTTCCGGGGGGTGCCTCCCGCCCAGCGGGACGCCGCCGCCCGGGCCATGCTCAAACGGGTGGGCCTGGGCCACCGGATGGACCACTACCCCGCCCAGATGTCCGGCGGCCAGCAGCAGCGAGCGGGCATCGCCCGCGCCTTCCTGGCGCGGCCGGACGTGGTGTTCGCCGACGAGCCCACCGGCAACCTGGATTCCAAGACCACCGTGGAAGTCATGGAGATGATCTGCGGCTTTGCCCGGGATTTCCACCAGACCATCATCCTGGTCACCCACGACCCGGAGATGGCCCGCTATGCCGACCGCATCGTGACCCTCATCGACGGGGAGATCGTGCGGGAAGAAGTGACCAAAAGGAGCGTGCAGTAAATGAAACAGTTCTATTTCCGCCGGTGCGTCGCGTCGCTGATGGCGCTGCTGGCTTTGAGCCTTTTGAGCCTGCGGGCCCTGGCGGACGAAGCGCCCGTCACCCCGCCTGAGACCGTCTCTTCCTCTTCTTCCGCGTCGGAGCCGGAGATCACCCCCGCTCCCGTGCCCATGCCCGCGGTGCTCATCAGCCGCAGCGACATGGCCGACCTGCCCGCCGGCAGCGAGACGGACATCACCGTCTCCTTCCGCAACCTGGGCGAGGTGACTCTGAAAAGCCCGGTGGCCGCCTTCACCCCCTCCGACGGGGTGAGCATTGCAGGGGGCGCGTCCAGCTTTCTTCTGGAGGACATCCCCGCCGGCGGCACCGGCAGCGTGACCCTCAAACTGCGGGCGGCGGACAACGCCTCCGGCATCCAGAGCCTGCCGGTGGAGCTGCGCTTCACCTACGGTGAAGAGGCTCCCGCCGCCGGCACCGCCTCCGAACGGCTGACCGTGCCGGTGAAGGCAAAGCCCGCGGCCACCCAGCCGCTGGTGCTCATCAGCCGCTCGGACGTGACCAGCCCCATCTCCCCCGGCGAGGTGTTCGACCTGGTGCTCACCTTCAAGAACACCGGCAGCGTGGCGGTGAAGAACGCGGCGGCCAGCGTGTCCCCCTCCGAGGGGCTGAGCCTTCTGAACGCCGCCTCCACCTTCCCGGTGGCGGACATCGCCCCCGGCCAGAGCGCTTCCGTCACCGTGAAGCTGCAGGGAGCAAATCAAATCTCCTCCGCGGCCCAGAGCCTCTCGGTGGACCTGCGCTACACCTACGACAGCGCCGGCACGGCCACTGCCGCCACCGCTTCCGACCGGCTGAACATCCCCGCCAAGGCGGCCTCCGCCGCCTCCAGCGCCGACAAGCCGGTGCCCAACATCGTGGTGCAGAAATTCGAGTACGGCGGAAAGCCCGTGGCGGCCGGCGGCCGGTTCCCCCTCTCCTTCACCTTTGAGAACACCGGCACCGTGAAGGTGGAAAACATCGTGGTGACGGTGGACGGCGGCGAGTGCTTCACCGTGGATGGCGGCTCCAACACCGCCCACTACGACGCTCTGGCCCCCGGCAAGACCCTCACCCAGGAACTGCCCATGCAGGCGGTGCCCACCTGCAAAAGCGGCGCCCAGGGCATGACCGTCAGCTTTAAATACGAGTATGTGGACGGCGGCAAGCGCAGCCCCGTGTCGGCGGACATCCGCCTGTCGGTGCCGGTGAGCCAGCCGGACCGTTTCCAGCTGAATCAGCCCGCGGCTGCCTCTTTCACCGCCGGGGAAGAAGGCGAGATCACCCTGGCCTATGTGAACAAGGGTCGGGCGGACATCGGCAACCTGGAGGCCCAGCTGGTGGGCGAGGGCTTTTCCTCCCCCACGAAGGTGCAGTATCTGGGCAACGTGGCGGCGGGCGCGTCGGGCAGCATCGGCTTTGCCCTGACCCCCGAGGCCGCCGGCAAGATGGACCTGACCATCAAAGTGACCTACGAAGACGCCGACCTGCAGACCCAGACCAAAAAGTTCCCCCTCTCGCTGACGGTGGAGGAAGGCGTTCCCGACATTGATTTCACCCTGGACGACGCGGACGCCGCGCCCGCTCGGCCGACCTGGCTGCCGGTGATCCCCGCCACGGCGGCGCTGGCCGCAGCCGGCGGCACCGTTTTCTTCCTGGTGCGGCGGATGCGCCGCAAGAAGGAGGAGCTGGACCCCGCGGCGGCCGCCTGGGACTGGGCCGACACCCCCGATGAGACCGGTGCGGACCAGCCGAAGGAGGAATGACCCATGCGCAAACAGGACCTGTTTCGCCTGTGCCTGCAAAACCTTCTGCGAAAGCGCTCCCGCACCTTTCTGACGGTGCTGGGGGTGGTCATCGGCGGATGCTCCATCGTCATCATGGTGTCGCTGGGCATCGGCATGAAGGAGGCCCAGGACAAGCTGCTGGCGGAGCTGGGCGACCTGACCATCATCACCGTCACCGCGCCCCAGGGCGGGCGCGGCAAGGTGAAGCTGGACGACGCCATGGTGGCCCGGCTGAAAAAGCTGGACGGCGCGGTGGCAGTGATGCCCCGGCAGACCCTTGAATCGGCGGACCTGCGTCTTTACGCCGGCAGCGGAAAGCGCTATGTGGCGGACTGGGTGCCGGTGACCGGGCTGGACTCCGCCGGCATGGAGGCCATGGGCTTCAAGCTGGAACAGGGCGAGCGGCCCTCGAAGCCCGGCGAGGTGGTGGTGGGCCAGTATCTGGCCTACAACTTCCGGGACACCCTGCGCCCCGACGGCTCCAACACGGTGGACCGCTGGTCCGCCGGGTGGAACGAGGAGACCGGCAAGCTGAACGACCCGCCCCCCGCCTACTTCGACCCGATGAAGGAGCCGCTGGTGCTGGAAGCGGAGAACGGCGAGTACAAGACCAGCCTTACCCTGAAACCGGTGGCCCTGACCAAGGAGGACTACTCCAAGGGCATGGAGACCGGCG
The DNA here is from genome assembly GCF_048426865.1 of Candidatus Allofournierella merdipullorum. Lineage (NCBI taxonomy): Bacteria > Bacillati > Bacillota > Clostridia > Eubacteriales > Oscillospiraceae > Allofournierella > Candidatus Allofournierella merdipullorum. Next base: position 24,060 of record NZ_DBFNWJ010000059.1, on the reverse strand, counting down.
AGGGCCTGATGATGGACCTGAAGGACCTGAAAGCCCTCACCGAAAAGCTGCATCTGAACAAAAAGAACGGCTCCGCCTACCAGTCGGTGCTGGTGAAGGCGTCCGGCATCTCTCAGGTGGCGGCGCTGGAAAAGCAGATCCGGGCCCTGGGCTGCGCCACCGAGAGCATGGAGAGCATCCGTGAGCCCATGGAAAAAGAGGCCCGGCAAAAGCAGATGATGCTGGGGGGCCTTGGCGCCATCAGCCTTGTGGTGGCGGCCATCGGCATCACCAACACCATGGTGATGTCCATCTCCGAACGCACCAAGGAGATCGGCGTGATGAAGGCGCTGGGCTGCTATGTGCGGGACATCCGCGCCCTTTTCCTCGCCGAGGCGGGCTGCATCGGCCTCTTGGGCGGCGTTGTGAGCTGCGTCATCAGCTTTGTGGCGGCCTTCATCGCCAACATCGTCACCTTGGGCGGGCCATCGGCGGACAACCTGCGCATCGCCCTGCTGGGCGGCGACGGCCCCGCCCGGGTCTGCGTGACGCCCCTGTGGCTTTTGCTCTTCGCCATCGTTTTTTCGGTGCTCATCGGCCTGGGTTCGGGCTACTACCCGGCCAACAAGGCGGTGCGCATCCCCGCTCTGGAAGCCATCAAGAGCGACTGACCCTTTGCCAAAAGGCCGCGGGCCTCGCGTTTCCTCCCCCATTTGCGCGGCAAGAACGGCGCGGGCACGTTTCCTCCGCCTTGCGCCGAAGGCCCCGGCTTTTTCTCTTATATTCCCCGGTCATTCCGGGGCAAACACGGCAGCGCCGCGCCGCCCCGGACAGGGGGCGGCGCGGCGCTGTTTGTTGAATGATTTTATTCCTCCGCCAGCGGCAGGGTGAGCACGAATTCCGTGGCCCGGCCGGGAGCGGGCTTTTCGTTCAGCCGGATGGAACCGCCGTGCTTTTCCAGAATGCGGCGGGTGATGGCAAGGCCCAGCCCGCTGCCCGCGCCGGTGCGGGCGTCGCTGCCGGTGACAAAGGGCTCGAAGATGGTCTTGCGGCGCTCGAGGGGGATGCCCTCGCCGTTGTCCGCGATGCGCACCGTCACCTTCTGCGGCCCCGGCTCCACCTCCACAAAGAGCAGGGTGCCCAGCCGGTTGTGGCGCAGGGCGTTGGTGAGCAGGTTGTCCAGCGCACGGCGCAGCTGCAGCTCGTCCACCATGCAATAGGCGGGCGCTTCCGGGATGGCAGGCTCCAGCGAGAAGCCCGCCAGGTCGATCTCATCGTAGCGGGCGGCCAGCCAGGCCCGCAAAAACTCGCACACATCCACCCGCCGGGTGTGCAGCTCAAAGCGGGGGTGCTGGGTCTTGCTGTACTCGTGAAAGGCGTCGGTGAGGCGGGCCAGGTCGGCGGCCTTCTGCTGGATCATCCGCAGGGTGCGGTCCCGCTCTTCCTTTGGCACCTTGCCGTCGCAGAGGGCGTCCGCCGCGCCGCAGATCACCGTCACCGGGGTCTTGATGTCGTGGGAGATGTCCGCGATGAGCTTCTGGCGGCCCTCGTCCAGCCGTTTGCGCTCGGCCTCGCTTTTTGCCAGCCGGGCGGCGAACTGGTCAAAGCTCTCGCCGATGCGGCGTATCTCCCTTGGGCCGCCGCAGTCGCCCACCCGCAGGTCCTCGCCCCGGCTTTGGGCGTCCACCGCCGCGTTCAGCGCCTCCAGCGGCCGGGCGATGCGCCGGCGCAGCCGCCAGATGAACAGCCCCGCGGCCGCCAGATACAGCGGCAGGAACAGCGCCGCCACCCAAACACTGCTGCGCAGCGTCTGGGTGAACTGGGCGTCGGTGGGGTAGGTCTCCCGCAGAAGCAGGGTAAGGGGCTGCGCCCCCGGGCCGGAAATGGTTGCCCGGGCGGTGAAGCTGTTTGCAAACCGGGCGCCGGTGAGATAACGGTATTCCTCGGGGGTGTAGGCGGTGCGGCCTTCCTCCAGGCCGCCCAGCATCACCCGGTAATTTTCGTCCAGCACGGCGGTACGGGTGACCTCGCCTCCCGCGCCGTCCGGCGTGTGGGCCACCACCAGATAGCGGGCCTCGCCGCCGCTGAGTTCATAGGAGTCGATCTGCACCCCTTCGCTCCAGGCGGGCACGCAGGCCAGCGCCCCCGGCTCCACCCGCTCGTCGAAGCCCTCGCCGGTGGAAAACACCAGCGCGCCGTCCCCGTCGTAGACCGCAAACCCGCTGCCCGGGGTGAGGTGGCGGCGCAGCGTGTCCCAGCGGCCCTCGGCCAGGGCCGGGTCCGCCAGCAGGCGGTCCCAGTCGGGCGCCTGATAGATGCGTGCGGTGTAAAACATCCACAGGGCGAACACCGCCGCCGCAATGGCCAGCAGCGCCAGGGTGAACAGAAGATACTGCCTTGCCAGCAGGCCGAACAGGCCGCCGGCGTTCTTTTTACCCTTCAAAACGGTACCCCAGCCCCCTTATCGTGCGGATGTAGCGGGGAGAGCGGGGGTCGTCCTCGATCTTGTCCCGCAGCTTGGAGATGTGCACCATCATGGCGTTCTCGTCCCCTTCAAAATAGTCGCCGGCGGCCCCCTCGTACAGCTGGGCCTTGGTGAACACCCGCCCCGGCGAGCGCATCAGAATGGCCAGTATCTTCGCCTCCATGGGGGTGAGGGGCACCGGGCAGCCCGCCTTTTCCAGCCGCATGGACGCCAGGTCCAGCGCCAGCTCGCCGCCCCGCAGCACCTCGCCTCCGGCCCGGGCGGCCCGGCGCAGCTGGGCCTTCACCCGCGCCACCACCTCCACCGGGTTGAAGGGCTTGGCGACATAGTCGTCCGCGCCGAGGTTCAGGCCCAGTATCTTGTCGTTGTCCTCGCTTTTGGCCGAGAGGATGAGGATGGGCATCTCGCTGAACCGGCGCAGCGCCCTCGTCACCTCATAGCCCGAAAGGCCGGGCATCATCACGTCCAGAATGGCAAGGTCCGGGCTTTGGGCCCGGGCTTTGGCCAGGGCCTCGTCGCCGTCCTCCGCCTCCAGCACCCGCAGGCCCTCCCCCTCCAGATAGAGGCGGAGCAGCGCGCGGATCTCGGAGTTGTCCTCGGCGATCAGGATCAGTGGAGTCATGGTGGTTTCCTCCTTTTGGGGGTGGTCTTTACCTTATTATATCGGGGCCGCCCTTCTGCAGGCCGAAGTAGCGGGTGGGGGCCACGCCCATTTTCTCCTTGAAGGTGGCGGAAAAATGGGCCAGGCTGCCAAAGCCCGTGTCCAGCGCGAGGCGGGTGAGGGGATAGTTCCCCCCGTGCAGGTCCATGAGCTCGACGGCCCTGTTGATGCGGAAGTAGATGAGGTAGGTGGAGAAGTTCATGTTGAGATGCTGCGAGAACAGCGCCGACAGCCGCCGGGGCGTTGCCCCGCAGTATTCCGCCACCTGGGCGGCGGTGATCTTTTCGGCGTAGTGCTGCTGGATGTACTGGGCGGCGGTCATCAGATGCCGGTTTTGCAGCGAGCTGACCGGCGCCACCCCCGCCCCCACCTGCCGGCTGAGCAGCAGGATGAGCTGGAAGAGGTAGAGGTCGCACATGCGTCGGTAGTTGGGCCGCTTTTGCTCCAGCTCCTCTTTGAGGTACAGCGCGCAGTCGTAGAACTGGGGGCTGGCCGTCTGCTTGAGAAAGCGGCGGCGCTTCATGGCCAGGTCGATGAGGAAATACAGCTCCCGGTCCTGCAGCGTGTCGGAAAACAGCCGCTGGAACACCTCGGTGTGAAAGTGGAGCTGCAGGATGCCGCACCCCTGCGGCCCCGCGTCGGAGCAGTGGGGGATCTGGGGATAGACCACCAGATACTCCCCCGGCGCCAGGGTGACGGGAGTGCGGAACAGGGTGAGGGTGATGCTGCCCCCGGTGCAGATGATGAGCTCCATCGTGCTGTGCAGATGGGTGGCGAAATGGTCGCCGGGAGGCAGGGCGCGCACCGCCGCGTTGTCCACGGCGTCCAGGGTGTCCCGCCCCAAAAGCACCGCCTGCAGGTATTCGTCCGCCGGCATCAGCCCGCCCCCCCTTTGCCGCTTGTTTCTCCTTGAATATACCACACTCCGCCCCGCCCGCACAAGGCCGCCGCCCGGCCGAATTTCTCCGTCAAAAAAAGCAAATCCCGCCGCCCCGGCTTCCGATTTTTGAAAACGCCGCCGCCCCGGCCGCGCTACAATAGAATCAAACCAACGACAGAAAAGGAGACGGTCTTGTATGACACAGCGGGAAAATCTGCTGGCGCTTCTGCGCCGCCAGCCCTACGAGTTCGTGCCGGCGGAGTTCATGCTCTGCCCCAGCCTCATCGAGGACTACCGCCGGGAGAAAACCAGCCCGAAATGCCCTATGAGGACTATTTCCAGCTGCCCTGGCGGCGGGTGGGCGACCTTGTGCCCGACGACACCGACCTGACCCGGTTTGAAAAATACCACGAAGGCCGTCTGAACGAGCGGGTGACCATCGACGAGTGGGGCGTGGGGCACGAGTCCACCCCCACCTCCATGCACATGACCAAGATGCTCTTCCCCCTGGGGGACGCGGAGGATGTGCAGGACATTCTGGATTACCCTCTGCCCACCTACTCGCTGAAAAACAACGCCGATCTGAAAGAGCGGGTCGAGGCGCTGCACAAACGGGGCATCGCGTCGGTGGGCAACATGCAGTGCACCATCTGGGAGACCTCCTGGTACATCCGGGGCATGGAAAACCTGATGATGGACATGATGACCGACGAGGAGATGGCCGCCGCCCTTCTGGACCGGGTGGCCGCCATGAGCACCCAGCGGGCCCTTTTGTACGCTAACGCCGGCTGCGACATCCTGTTTTTGGGCGACGACATCGGCATGCAGCGCAGCATCATGATGAGCCGGGAGCTGTACAACCAGTGGATCCAGCCCCGGCTGAAAAAGCTCATCGCCCAGGTGAAGGCGGTGCGGCCGGACATCATCGTGTTCTACCACTCCTGCGGCTTCATTGAGCCGCTCATCGACGACCTCATCGACGCGGGCATCGACGTGCTCAACCCCATCCAGAGCGAGTGCATGGATTTTGGTGAGATCTACGCCAAATACCACGACCGGCTGGTGTTCCACGGCACCATCGGCACCCAGACGGTGATGCCCTTCGGCACGCCGGAGGAAGTGCGGGCCGAGGTGTGGAAGAACCTGGACATCGCCAAGGAGGGCGGCCTGTTCGTTGCCCCCACCCACCTGCTGGAGCCGGAGGTGCCCTGGCAGAACATCCGGGCCTATGTGCAGGCCTGCCGCGACTACCCCCTTCATCGCTGACGCAGACGGCCCGGGGCCCTTTCAGGCCCCGGGCCTCTTTTTGCCCGCCGCTGCATATTTTTCCCCCGGATGCAAATACTACCAGCAGCCAATATCTGCATTGGGAGGAACCGACTTATGAAAGCAACCGGCATCGTGCGCCGCATCGACGAGCTGGGGCGGGTGGTCATCCCCAAGGAGATCCGCCGCACCCAGCGCATCCGCCAGGGAGACCCGCTGGAAATTTTCACCACCGGCGACGGCGAGGTCATCTTTAAAAAGTATTCGCCCATCGGGGAGATGGCCGCCTTCGCCGCCCAGTACGCCGAAGTTCTGCAAAAGAACCTTTCCCGCACCGCCATCGTCTGCGACCGGGACAGCGTCATCGCCGCCTGCGGCCCCGCCCGCAAGGAGTGCCTGGAAAAGCGGGTGAGCATCCCGCTGGAAAAGCTGATGCACGCCCGCCGCGTCTATCTGCACTCCGGCCGCGCCGAGGACTGCCAGTTCCCCTGCGAGGGCGCCGCCCGCCACATCCACATGGCCGTGCCCATCATCGCCGCCGGCGACGTGGCGGGGGCGGTGGCCCTTCTGAGCGACGAGAAGACCGCCGCTCCCAACCCGGAGGAGCAGAAGTCCCTCACCATTGCCGCCGCCTTTCTGGCAAAGCAGATGGAGAGCTGACGCGCCCCGCTTTTCTTCCTCATGCCCGCGCTTCGCCCCAAAGGGCACAGCGCGGGCTTTTTCGCTGGGCGGCGGGGTGTGTGAACAAACCATGAAACTTTGCGAAATTTTCGTACCACCCCCTTGACAGACGGATAAAATGGAGTACAATAAATTTAGCACTCGGGAGCATTGAGTGCTAAAACTTCAGAAAAGAGGTGGGCCGCATGGCAATGGACGATCGAAAGCAGCGAGTGCTGGAGGCCATTGTGGCCCTTTACACCCAGGGCGGTGAGCCGGTGGGCTCCGGGCTCCTTTGCCAGTATTTCGACATGGCGGTGTCCAGCGCGACCTTGCGCAACGAGATGGCCGCGCTGACAAAGCTGGGCCTTCTGGAACAGCCCCACACCAGCGCGGGCCGGGTGCCCAGCGCCAAGGGCTACCGCTATTATCTGGACAATCTGATGCGCCCCGCGCCGGGCCTTAGCGCCCGGCAGAAGGCGGAGATCGACCACATCTTCGCCGGGCTCGACTACGAGCCGGAACGGCTTGCGGCGGGCGCGGCGGCGGCGCTGGCGGATTATTCCGGCTTCATGGTGGCGGCCACCACCCCCCGGGCGGACGATCTGTGCATCGCCCACTACGAGGTGGTGCAGGTGGGCCGCTGCACCGCGGCGGTGCTGGCGGTGACCAGCGCCGGCGGCGTGCGCACCCGTGTGGCCCGGCTGGAGACCGACCTCACCAGTGAGGACGCGGCGCTGCTGGCCGATGTGCTGAACCGGGGGCTGACCTTCGTGGCCCCGGCAGACCTGACCGGCGCTGTGCTGGCGAACCTGGCCGCCGAGCTGGGCCAGCGGGGGCAGGAGCTCTACCCGGTGCTGAACGCCGCGGCGGCCCTGCTTCGGGAAGCCGCCCGCGCCCGCACCTATCCCCAGGGGCTGCAGTACCTGATGCGCTGGCCGGAACTCACCGGCCTTCTGCCCCGGGTGCTGGAACTTTTCACCGACGACGAACGGGCCGGAAGGCTCATCACCCCTCGCACCGGCCGCACCACCGTGCTGCTGGGCGAGGACCTGCAGCGTCCGCTGCCGGGGCTGTGCTTCATGAGCAAGCGCTACCTGGCCGGCGGCGGCCTCACCGGGGCCATCGCCCTGCTGGGCCCCCCCCGGATGCCCTTTGAGCAGCTGGTGCCCGTTCTTGACTATTTTGCCTTGAAGCTCGGCGAGTGCATGGCCGGCAAGGCACAGGAGGACCCGCAATGATGGACGAAGCCAACATCCGGCCCGAAGAGGCCGCCGAGACCACGACCCCCGAGGCCGAAACCGCCCCCAAGGCGGAGAAGGCCCCCGCGAAGGAAAAGAAAGAGACCAAGAAGGATCTGGAGGCCCAGCTGGCCGCCGCCAAAGCCGAGGCCGAAAAGGCCCGGGCCGAGGCGGATGAAGCCAAGGACCGGCTGCTGCGCACCGCCGCCGAGTACGACAACTTCCGCAAGCGCTCGGCCCGGGAGCAGGACGCCGCCTTCGGGGGCGGCGTAGCCCACGCGGTGGGCAAGATCCTCACCATTCTGGACACGCTGGAGATGGCCGAAGCCGCCCCCACCGCCGACGAGAACTTCAAAAAGGGCGTGACCCTGACGCTGGAAAAAGCAAAGGCCGCCTTTGAAGCCCTCAAGGTGGAGGAGATCCCCGCGCTGGGGCTGCCCTTCGACCCGGCGGTGCACAACGCGGTGATGCAGAAGCCCGCCGAGAACGGCGAGGAGAGCGGCACCGTTTTGCAGGTGTTCCAGAAGGGCTACAAACTGGGTGACAAGGTCATCCGCCACGCCACGGTCATCGTGGCCGAATAATCCCGCTGAAAAGGGCGAACGGCCCTTTCCCATATCAAAACATTCCATCCCATTTGAGTATAAATAAGGAGAGATATACTATGAGTAAAATCATTGGCATCGACCTTGGCACCACCAACAGCTGTGTTTCCGTCATCGAGGGCGGCGAGCCCGTCGTCATCGCCAACGCCGAAGGCGCCCGCACCACCCCCAGCGTGGTGGGCTTCACCAAGACCGGCGAGCGTCTGGTGGGCCAGGTGGCAAAACGCCAGGCCATCACCAACCCCGACCGCACCGTGAGCAGCATCAAGCGCCACATGGGCACCGACTACAAGGTGAACATCGACGGCAAGGACTACAACCCCCAGCAGATCAGCGCCATGATCCTGGCCAAGCTGAAGGCAGACGCCGAGGCTTACCTGGGCGAGAAGGTCACCGACGCGGTCATCACCGTGCCCGCCTACTTCAACGACAGCCAGCGTCAGGCCACCAAGGACGCCGGCACCATCGCCGGCCTGAACGTGCGCCGCATCATCAACGAGCCCACCGCCGCGGCTCTGGCCTACGGCGCCGACAAGGACTCTGACCAGAAGATCATGGTCTACGACCTGGGCGGCGGCACCTTCGATGTGTCCATCATCGAGATGGGCGACGGCGTGACCGAAGTTCTGGCCACCAACGGCGACACCCACCTGGGCGGCGACGACTTTGACCAGCGCATCATCGACTGGCTGGCCGACAACTTCCAGAAGGAGAACGGCATCGACCTGCGTCAGGACAAGATGGCCGCGCAGCGCCTGAAGGAGGCCGCCGAGAAGGCGAAGATCGAGCTGTCCGGCGTGACCAGCACCGCCATCAACCTGCCCTTCATCACCGCCGACGCCACCGGCCCCAAGCATCTGGACACCACCCTTACCCGCGCCCAGTTCGACGCTCTGACCGCCGACCTGGTGGAGCGCACCATGGGCCCTGTCCGCAAGGCCATGGCCGACGCCGGCCTGAAGCCCTCTGACCTGGGCAAGGTGCTGCTGGTGGGCGGTTCCACCCGTATCCCCGCCGTGCAGGAGGCCGTTAAGAAGGAGATGGGCACCGAGCCCTTCAAGGGCATCAACCCCGACGAGTGCGTTTCCATCGGCGCTGCCATCCAGGGCGGCGTTCTGAACAAGGAAGTGGGCGGCATCCTGCTGCTGGACGTCACCCCGCTGAGCCTGGGCATCGAGACCCTGGGCGGCGTTTGCACCAAGATCATCGAGCGCAACACCACCATCCCCACCAAGAAGAGCCAGATCTTCTCCACCGCCGCCGACAACCAGCCCAGCGTGGAAGTGAACGTGCTGCAGGGCGAGCGTGAGTTTGCCCGCGACAACAAGAGCCTGGGCATGTTCAAGCTGGACGGCATCCCCGCCGCTCCCCGCGGCGTGCCTCAGATCGAGGTCACCTTTGACATCGACGCCAACGGCATCGTGCACGTGAGCGCCAAGGACCTGGGCAGCGGCAAGGAGCAGAGCATCACCATCACCGCCTCCACCAACATGAGCAAGGAGGACATCGAGAAGTCCGTGCGCGAGGCCGAGCAGTTCGCTGCCGAGGACAAGAAGCGCCGCGAGGAAGTGGATGTGCGCAACGGCGCCGACCAGATGGTGTTCCAGACCGAGAAGACCCTGAACGAACTGGGCGACAAGGTGGACGCTTCCAAGAAGGCCGAGGTCGAAGCCAAGCTGAACGAGCTGAAAGAGGCTCTGAAGGGCACCGACATCGAGGCCATCAAGGCAAAGCAGGAGGAGGTCCAGAAGGCCTTCTACGCCATCAGCGAGGAGCTGTACAAGAACGCCCAGGCCGCCGGTGCGGCGGGCGCCCCCGGCGCGGACGCGGGCAATGCCGGTAACGCCGGCAAGCCCGACGACGGTGTGGTGGACGCCGACTTCAAGGAAGTATAAATCCGACCATCAGCCTCCCCTTGGTCTTCAAGGGGAGGCATTCTGGGCTAAAACGGCCCGCCACTTCGAGGAAAGAGAGCCCGCCCGGCGGGCAGACACAGGTGAATAAGGTATGGCAGACAAACGCGATTACTATGAGGTCCTGGGCGTGGCGAAAAACGCCACCGAGGAGGACCTGAAAAAGGCGTATCGCAAACAGGCGAAAAAATATCACCCGGATCTGAACCCCGGCGACAAAGAGGCCGAGGCGAAGTTCAAAGAGGTGAACGAGGCCTATGAGGTGCTGGGCGACAAGGAGAAGCGCGCCCGCTACGACCAGTTCGGCTTTGCCGGCGTGGACCCCAGCTACGGCGCGGGGGCCGGCGGCCCCGGCGCGGGCGGCTTCGGCGGCTTTGGCGGCATGGGCGGCGTGGACCTGGGCGACATCTTCGGCGACCTGTTCGGCGGCATGGGCGGCGGCTTCGGCTTTGGCGGCGGCCAGCGGGCCAACCCCAACGCCCCCCGCAAGGGCGCGGACGTGCGGGTGAGTCTGGTGCTGGGCTTCATGGAGGCGGCTCACGGCTGCACCAAGACCATCACCATCACCAAGCAGGACACCTGCCCCGAGTGCTCCGGCACCGGCGCGGCCAAGGGCACCAGCCCCGAGACCTGCCCGGACTGCGGCGGCGCGGGCTATGTGAACCGCAGCCTGCGCATGGGCGGCATGGTGATGCAGCAGCGTCAGCCCTGCTCCCGCTGCGGCGGCAAGGGCAAGATCGTCAAGACCCCCTGCGCCCACTGCCACGGCACCGGCAAGGTGGCCGTGAAGAAGTCGCTGGAGGTAAAAATTCCCGCGGGCATCGGCGACGACCAGAGCATCGCGCTGCGGGGCCAGGGCGACGCCGGCGTGAACGGCGGCCCTGCCGGCGACGTGATCGTGATCATCACCGTGCGGCCGGACCCCATGTTTGAGCGGGACGGCTACGATGTGTGGGTCACGGTGCCCATCACCTACAGCCAGGCGGTGCTGGGCGCGTCCATCGTGGTGCCCACCGTGGACGGCAAGGTGGAGTACAACGTGCCCGAAGGCACCCAGAGCGGCACCACCTTCCGGCTGCGGGGCAAGGGCATCCAGTATCTGGGCGGCCGCGGCCGGGGCGACCAGTACGTGAAAGTCATGGTGGAGATCCCCAAAAAGCTCACCCGCGCCCAGCGGGAGGCGCTGAATGCCTTTGAGCAGAGCCTCAAGGACGACAACTACGAGCAGCGCAAGGGCTTCTTCAAGAACCTGCGGGACAAGTTCGACAAGAACTGACGGTTCCGATACATCAAAAAGCGCCGGACGGGAAATTCCCTTCCGGCGCTTTGTTTTGTGTGTTAATCCTCGTCGTCCAGATCCCAGTCGTCGTCGCTGCGCAGGATGCGCTGGGTGTTCAGCCACTCGCTGCCGGGCCGGCAGAGCAGACGCGCGTCCACATAGGCCATGGGCAGGGTGAGGATGGTCTGGCCCAGATAGTCGCCGGAGCGGGTGCGCTCGCACACCAGCACCAGTTCCGGGTCGCCGGTGGGCTTGAAGGCGATGGGCAGCATCATGCTCATCACGTTGCGGGTGGGGAAGAAGCAGGGCACCGCCAGCTTCCAGTTGCGCCGCACCCGCTTGAGGGTGCGCTTGAGGGCGCTGTCCAGCCGCTCGTTCAAAAGCGCGTAGAGGTCGAAGTCGTTGCAGATCACGTCTCCCAGCCGTTCGAACAGCGACTCCCGCTGCCGCTCGCTGCCCGTGGCCTCGATCTGCTCCAGAAGCTCCATCGCCTCGGGGTTGATGGAGCACTCCTTCTTGAGCAGGTCCATGGGCAGGCGGTTACAGTTGTCGTGGAAAATGTGGTCGGAGGAGAGCTGCACGTTGCAGTCCGGGTCCAGCAACAGGTCGGACATATGGGTGAAGTAGGTGGCGGGTTCCGGCTCGCCCTTGGTGCTGAACATCTTCTTGTAGCACCAACGCTCGCCCTGGTCGCCGCTGTCGGTGGAGCAGAAGCAGCTGAACCGCCAGGGGCTGCGCTCGTTGTCGCCGCTGGGGGTGAAGTAGGCGAACACGTCCTCGCCCAGCCGGCGGGACTGCAGGCCCGTGTTGAAGGCGGCAAAGCTGCCGTCGTCGGCAATGCAGATCTTGTCCTGGCAGACCAGGCGGTAGAAGGTGTAGGTGATGTAACGGTGGAGAATGGCGTAGGGCTTGCCGCCCTCAAAGGACCATTCCTCCTCCTGGACGTGCTCGGCCAAATCCCGCAGGAAGGCCTCGCCGTTGCCCAGGTAGGCAAACTTGCGCAGCGCGGCGCTGGGCCGGCAGGTCTTGTAGGCCGGTTCCTGAGACTCGCCCTCGGCCTCCTCCTTGATAAAGCTCACATACCAGGGCGCGCCGTCCTCCCGGGTGCTGCGGGAGATGTAGATCCACACCAGATTGCCCGCGGCGTTCCTCCGCTCCAGCGGGAAGCCGTAGGAGTTGTGGGCGGCGTCCGGCACCAGGCCGTTCCGGCTGCGGCAGGCCAGGTAGTTCTCCTGGATCTCCTCCAGCAGTTCCCGGGAGAGGGCGGCCTCCGGCTGATTCAGCAGGAAGGCGCTCACATGCTTCTGGGCTGCCACCGGGAAGAAGATTTCGTCCCGGTCCATGGTGGCGGGCAGTTCCTCCACGGCCTCGACGGGCGCCGGGGTCTCGGCGGGGGCGGGGGTCTCAGCCGCCGCAGGGGCCTCGGCAGAGGCAGGAGCCTGAGCGGGCGCGGGGGATTCGGCGGGTGCGGGAGCCTGAACCGGCGCGGGGGCCTTGTTCTTCTTTTTCTTGCTCTTGCGGGGCTGCAGGGTCGCATACCAGACCTGCCCCAGGCCGGATTCGGTGGTCTTGCTGCTGAGCTTCACCACATCCGGCATATCCTCCAGCATTTTCTTGAGCTTTCCGTAGCCGAGGGACTGGGGCGTGACGCCGCCTTCCCGCAGGATCTCGCCCACCCGCGTCATGGGGATACTGCCGCCCGGAGGACACTCTTCCACCAGGATCTGGTAGACCTGATTCTTGGCTTCATCTGTCATCGCACATCCACTCCTTTTCCTCTCGGCGCGGCGGGCCGTTTGCCCTCCGTATAAAAAACGTTTATTAAAAATATTATAGTTCTCCTGCGGAAATTTGTCGAGAAGTCTTTCCCGGGTTGCACAAAAAGTGCCGGGCAGGGGTTTCCTGCCCGGCGTTTTTTGGGTCAGTCTTCCGGCTCCAGGCAGGCATCCGCCGCCAGCGCCAGCAGCCGCTGGAACTGCCGCCGCTCCTCCTTTGTCATGCGGGCGGTCATGCGGCCAAAGCCCGCCTCGATCTGGCTTTGCAGGGCAGGATAGACCGCCACCGCCTTTTCGGTGGGGTGGATGTCGTAGGTGCGCTTGTCTTTGGGGTTGGTGCGCCGGGAGAGGAAGCCCGTCTCCTCCAGTTTCGCCACCGTTTTGGCCACCACGCTTTTGTCCAGCGAGAGGCGCTTGGTGATCTCGTCCTGGGTGAGGGCCCCGTGGTCGCACACCACTAAAATGACCACCGCCTGGGCCGCTGTGAGGCCGCAGGGGGCGCACCCCTCGCTGAGCCAGATGTGGCTTTTGCGGTAGAGGATGGAAAGGCTGCGCAAGGGACTGTCGGCAATGGGCTGCATGGGGCCACCTCCTTGTTTCTTCCCCTGCATTATACCTCAAACAGGTGGCAACTGCAACCGGATATTGACAGCGCCCCGCCCGGGTGTTACACTAAATATGGTGGCAGTTGCCACTATATTTTTTTGTAAAGAAGGGTATCCATGGAAAAAAACGAAAGGATATGGAACCGGCGGTTCATCCTCCTGTTCATCACAAATCTGCTGGTGCTGGCGGCATTTTATGCCTCCATCCCCATCATTCCGCTCTACTGCGAAGAGATCGGCATCACCGGCTCGAAGGTGGGCATCGTGCTCACCGCCATGTCGGTGGCCACCATCCTGTTCCGCCCGGTGGCCGGCTATCTGCTGGACAACTTCAACCGCTATCGAGTGTATCTTATTTTTCTGGCGCTGTTCTGCCTGTCCTTCCCGGCGTTTCTGGCCTTCCCGGTGTTCGGGGCGCTGATCGTGGTGCGGCTGTACATGGGCGCGGTCTACTCGGTGTGCGGCTCCGCCACCATGACCCTGGCGGGAGACGTGCTGCCCGCCGCCAAGGTCACCCAGGGCATCAGCCGCTTCGCCTTCACCGTGTCCATCGGCATGGCCCTGGGGCCCTTTGTGGGCCTGCAAGTGCAGGAGAATCTGAGCAGCCGTGCCTCCTTCCTCACCATCTTCGGCATCGCGGTGGCGGCGCTGGTCTGCGTGAGCCTGTGCCGCATCAAATACCCCAAGGTGTAGCGGGGCAGGTTCTCTTTGAAGGAGTCCATCTATGCCCCGGCGCTGCCCTTCATGCTGAACATGATGTTTCTGATGATCCCCTACGGGGCGGTCATCGCCTACTCCTCCATCCTGGCCCAGGAGAAGGGCCTCACTCCCTGGCTGCCCTACTTCTACGTTTTTCTGGTGGCGGGGATGCTGGCGTCCAAACTGTCCACCCAGAAGCACATCGACGCCGGCAACCACCGGGCGCTGGTGTGCGCCAGCCTGCTGGTGCTCATCCTCACCATGGCCAGCTATCTGTTCCTCTCCACCGGCGTTCACCTGCTGGCGGCGGGCTTCTTCTTTGGCGTGGGCTACGGCATTCTGCAGCCCCTGTTCCAGGCCTTCGTCACCGGCACCACGCCGCCGCCCCAGCGGGGCGTGGCCAACGCCACCTACATGCTCTCCTACGACGTGGGCATCGGTCTTGGCTCGCTGCTGATGGGCTTTTTGCAGCAGCCGGTGGGCCTGACCACCGGGTTTGCCCTCACCGCCGTTTTCTACCTTGTGGGCGGCGGACTGTACCTCGGCTGGACCGACGGCTATTACAGCCGCCGCAAGGCCGCCTGCGAAGCAGGTCAGAACCCCTGACGCGCGCACCGGGGCGGATGCCCCGAGGGATCATGGCCGCCCCTTTTGCGGGCGGGACAAAAAAGAGCCCGGCTTTGAGCCGGGCTCTTTTTTATGTCACTGGACGTTGACCGTCTTGAGGTTTTCCACTTCCTGGGCCGCCAGGTCTGCCCAGGCGCCGTTTTTATACAGGAAGTCGTAGCGGTAGAGCACATAGCCGTCCGCCCCCAGCGCCCGGCCGTCCTCCACCATGTCCGCCAGGGTGTGGCCGGTCTGCCAGCCGCTTTGGGCTTCGGCGTAGTTGCCGCCGTCGCCGTCACCGATGCGGTAGGCCCCCAGGCCGAAGTAGAGCGCCACGCTGGGCGCGCGCTCCAGCGCCGCCCACTCGGCGCTGATGTTCTCAAAGGCATAGCGGGTGCTGCCGGAGCCGGTGGTGTAGCCGTAGCCCCAATACAGCTGGGGCAGCACATAGTCCACATAGCCGCCCTCGGCCATCCACAGGGAGACATCGCTATACTGAGAGTTGTAATTGTTGTCCATATTCCCCTGGGGACTCACGCCGAACCGCACCGCCGGCTTTTCCGCCTTCACGGCGGCGTAGACCTGGCGCATCAGCTGGTTCACGTTCTCCCGCCGCCACTCCTCCAGGGAAAGGCCGCTGGACGAGGCGGCGTACTCCGCCTCGTCGAAGGAGGGGTCGGTGGTGGGGTAGAAGTAGTCGTCGAAGTGGATGCCGTCCACATCGTAGTTGCGCAGAATTTCCAGAACGCCGTCGGTGATGAGCTGGCGCACCGCGGGCAGGGAGGGGTCAAGGTAGAGCCCGCCGTCCACCTCCTTCACCCACTCGGGGTGGAGGACAGCGGGGTTATCCGCGGCCAGCTCGCCCGCCGGGCGGGTGGCGTTCAGCCGCACCCGGTAGGGATTGAGCCAGGCCTCCAGTTCCAGGCCGTGGCTGTGGGCCGACTCCACCAGAATGGCCAGCGGGTCAAAGCCCGGGTCCTGGCCTTGGACGCCGGTGCACAGGTGGCTCCAGGGGAACAGCTCGCTGGGGTAGAGGGCGTCGGCGAAAGGCCGCACCTGGGCGATGACCACGTTCAGGCCCATGTCGGCGCAGTTTTGCATCATCTCGTCCGCGTCGGCGGTAAAGGCCGCCTCGCTGGAAAAATCGAAGCTCTCCCATTCCAGATAACTCACCCACATGGCCCGGTATTCGCCCAACGTCCCGGTCTCCTGGGCCGGGGCGGAGGAGGGGGCGGGGGCAGACGAAACGGGAGCGGAGGCGGCCCCGCCGGACGAGGCGGGCGCACTGGAGGCGGGCGCGCCGCAGCCGGCGCAGAGCAGGGCGAGGGCGGCGGCCAGCGCCGCGGCTTTCAAGCGAAGGTGTTTCATGGCAGTTTCTCCATTGGTCGGCGCCCCGGCGGGGCGAAGGTGTAAAGGGGGCGGGGTCAGCCCTCGTCCCGCTGGCGGCGGTAGAGGGTGAGGGTGAGCCAGCCGCGGGCCGCGCCCGTGGCCAGGCCGCAGAGATTCATGAACAGGCCCAGCACCTCGGCGCCGCCCAGCAGCACCAGCACCCGGGCCGCGAACCACAGCGCTTCGGCGGCGGCCAAAACCCGGAACTGGGGGGCGAGGCGGGGGTCGGCGGCTTTTTCCCAGCCGGCGAAGCAGGGCCACACCAGCGCCAGCAGCAGATGCTGCAGCAGCGCCGCGGGCAGCGCCAGCGCCAGCACTTGAATGACGATGCAGCCCACAAGGGCTTTTTTGTCCTGTTTGGTGGTGCCCTTCACGCTGGCCAGAAAGCCCAGCATCAGCAGGGTGAGCAGGGTGGCCAGGTTCTCCGCCAGCGCCATGGGAAAGCGCACCGCGGCCCCCAAAGCGGCGGCCATGGTCAGGGCGGCGCTGAGCATACCCAGGGCGTAATAGGTCTTTTTGGACAGGGTCAGTCGAACGTTCACAGCGGTCTCCTTCCGGCGGCCGGCCTTTCCTTCGGCCGGCGGGCGTGCTATAATGGAAAAAGGCCCCGCGCACGGCGCGGGCTTCCCGGGAAATCATATGGCGTGTTTTGGGCCATTATACCACACCCGCCGCGCCCCCCGCAAGCCGGGGCCGCCGCCCGGGCCCTTGAAAGGAGACTTCCGCTTTGTCTGTTTCTGACGCGCATTCCGCCCCCCTGTCGGACAGTGACCGCCTGCTGGGTCACGCGCCCATCGGCGGGCTTATCGTAAAGCTGTCGCTGCCGGCGGTGGCGGCGCAGCTCATCAACGTGCTCTACAACGTGGTGGACCGGATGTACATCGGCAACATCCCGGACATCGGCGCCGCCGCCCTCACCGGCGTGGGCGTGACCTTCCCGGTGCTGATGATCGTGTCCGCCTTCGCGGCCTTCGCGGGCATGGGCGGCGCGCCCCGGGCGGGCATCCGCCTGGGCGCGGGCGACAAGGAGGGCGCCGAGCAGATCCTGGGCAACTGCGTTTCGCTGCTGCTGGTGCTGAGCGTGGCGCTGACGACGGTGTTCCAGCTGTTCCGCACCCCCATCCTCATCGCCTTCGGCGCAACGGGCGACCTGTTGCCCTACGCCGAGGACTACATCACCATCTACCTGTGGGGCACGGTGAGCGTGCAGCTGGCGCTGGGCCTCAACACCTTCATCAGCGCCCAGGGCCGCAGCGGAACCGCCATGATCAGCGTGGCCATCGGCGCGGTGCTGAACATCGTGCTGGACCCGCTGTTCATCTTCGTGTTCGACATGGGCGTGCAGGGCGCGGCCATTGCCACCGTGCTCAGCCAGACGGTGAGCGCCGCGTGGGTGCTGGCGTTTCTTCTGTCGGGGCGCAGCGTGCTGCGCATCCGGGCAAAGAACCTGCGGTTCTCCGCCCCGGTGCTGGCCAGCGTGGCCGCGCTGGGCGTTTCGCCCTTCATCATGCAGAGCACCGAGAGCCTTGTGACCATCACCCTCAACCGGGGCATGGCCCGCTACGGCGGCGAGCTTTACATGGGCACCATCACCATCCTGCAAAGCGTGATGCAGCTGCTGGTGATGCCGCTGCAGGGCCTGACCCAGGGCACCCAGCCCATCCTCAGCTACAACTACGGCGCGAAGAATCTGGACCGGGTGCGGGCCACCTTCAAGCGGGTGTTCCTCATCAGCCTGACCTACACCTGCAGCGCCTTTGTGTTTGTGTGTCTGCTGGCCTGGCCGCTGACCCGCATGTTCACCTCTGACGCCGCCCTCATTGAGCTGACGGTGAAGGCGATGCCGGTATTCTTTGGCGGCATCTGGGCCTTCGGCGCGCAGATGAGCTGCCAGGCGGCTTTCATGGGCCTGGGGCAGGCGAAGGTGAGCCTGTTCCTGGCGTCACTGCGCAAAGTCATCCTGCTGGTGCCGCTGGCCATTCTTCTGCCCATGCTGATGGGCGGCGACCCTTTCGCCATCTATCTGGCGGAGCCCGCGTCGGACATCATCGCCAGCGTCACCACCCTCACTGTTTTCCTGTTGTTCTACAAGCGCACGCTGAGCAAGCCCGCGCCCTGAGGAGGTATGTCCATGCCCGCCATTCTGTCCCTTGTGCTGGTCGCGGCGGCGGCCGTGCTGTGCTGGAAGCTGGCAAAGCAGCTGGAAGCAAAGCGCCAAAAAAAGGCCCCCGACGGCGACGGGTGCCTGGAATACCGCACCCCGCTGGCCTTCGACGAGTGTCTGGACGCGCTGGCCGCCCGCGGCGAGCAGGACGAGTTTGAATACGACTGCACCCGCCAGCCGGACGGCAGTTTCCTTTTGCACTTCACGCTACACAAGCCCACCGGCCAGCCGGTGGACACCCTCTACGCCCTGCGGCTGGACGCCGGCAAGCAGACGGTGGTGACACTGCACTTCCTGCGGGAGGCCTTCGGCTACCGGGAACCGGTGTTCCCCCGGCAGGTGCTGGACGCCTTTCTAGCCAAGAAGCTGAACGCCGCACCCCGCCCGCAGGAGCCTGACCGGCCCTGAACCCGCCTTTCGCCTTGCCTTTTCGGGGCACGGCTGGTATAATAGACGGGTATCACACGGGCCAGTAGCTCAGCTGGTCAGAGCTGTCGGCTCATAACCGATTGGTCGCGGGTTCGAACCCTGCCTGGCCCACCAGTTCGTCGCAAGCGCCATATCGCTTGCGACGATTTTTTTCAAAAATCACCGCGCGCTCATTCTGCTGCTCCTCACTTCCCCACAAAATTCTGCTTCGCAAACTTTTGCGGGGGCCCCGCCGCCCGGGGGGACGGCCCATGGACTTTGCTCCATTCAAAAAGCCCGGTCGTTTGACCGGGCTTTTCTCGTACCGCTCCGTCATTCCTCCTTTTCCGGTGGGCGGCTGTTGAAAAAGTCGTTTTGCTCTCTTTTTCTTCTTCTCCGTCACAGACTTCCCCGCACCGACAGCGTGATCCTGTCGGGCAGCTGGGAAATGCGCACGACGCGCACAGTGCTGGAAAATCCCCGTCTTTGCAGCAGGTCCGGCGGGTCCCAGGCGCGCGCCGGGCCCTGACTGGCGGATTCCGCAAAGCAGGGCTCGCCCTCCATCAGTTCCCGGAAATGGGCGCACAGCGTTTCCAGCATCCGGTCGCACTCCGCCTGCGTCTCAAACTCCATGCTCACCGACACCTCGGTGACATGGGCGCGGCGGCTCTCCTGCCGGCCATTGAAGGTATAACTCACGGCGGCGGCATGGCCGAACAGCTCCCGGTGGTCATAGTGAAAGTAACACAGGCGCACCCCGTCCTCCTGGACCGTCCGGTCCGGCGGGCCGGCCTGTTCGATGACCTGGCTCACGCTCATGCCCAGCGTCACCCTTTCGCCGGGGATGCCGGTGGCCACTTTCATCGGGAGGGTCAGCGCCAGCCAGGTGCACACCGCCAGGAGCGGCAGGCTCACCCAGAACACGACTGTTGCGAGTTTTTCCCTGTTCATTCCGGCTCCCTCCTTTTCTGTTTTTAGTCTACACCCGCGCCCGCCCCGGCCGCAAGGGGCGCGCCCCGATTTGACGGCGGGGGCCGGGTCCTGTATCATAGAGGGTACATTTTTGAATGCCGCAGGAGGTGCCGCCCATGATCCGCCGTTTTGCCGCCGCCGTGATGGCGCTGTGTCTCGCCGCGCTGGCGGCGGGCCCCTTTGCCGCCCGGGCCGAAAGCCCCGCGCTGGAGGTCACCCTGGAAGATGTGCGCCGGCTGGAAGAGCTGGCGGAAGGCTGGGCCGGCGAGCATCCGGGCAGCGACCCGGTGACGCTGACGGTGAACTATCTGTGCGAAGCGCGCTACGACGATCCGCTGTGGAGCCTGGTGCTGGGCGGCGGCGACGAGGACTTCCGCGCCCATGTGCAGCAGGCCGACCCGGGCCTTGAGGCGCTGCGCAGCCTGCGGACGGTGACCCTGCCCACCGGGGAAGATGTGGACTTTCTGCACCTTGTGGCCGCCGCCGGGGCGGGCTACGGCTATGGGATGCCCCAGATCGTGTGCTCCTGGGGCGGCGACTGCGTGCAGCTGGCGGCGTCGGTGCAGGGGCTTTCGGAGGATGTGTCGGTCTGTTACGAGGCCCTTTCGGCCAGCTTCGGCGACCCCGGCGGCAGCGGCTATTTCCCGCTGAGCGACTGGCTGGCGGATGTGGACGGGGTAAACGTGGGCCAGCGGCTGACCGAGGGCCAGTCCCTCTCCGCCGCGCTGGAAGGCTACTATTCGGAGCTGGCGGCCGCCCGAGACCCCGCGGCCGCCCGGTCGGAGGCGTTCGTGGCCGCCCAGTTCGGCGGGGCGGACACCGGCGACGCCGAGGGCTTCCGGGCGCTGGTGTGGGAGACCTTTTTCAGCGACGCGGGGGTGCAGCTGTTTCTGCTGGCCAACGAGTACGCCGGCGTGAACGAGGAGAATCAGACCGCCATCAACCCGGACATGCAAGCTCCCCTTGAGGCCGCCTGCATGCTGGCGGCGGACCGGCTGGCGGCAGACCTGGACGGCGCGGTGGTGGCGCCACCCGCCCCCACCCCCGGCCCCGAGGCCACGCCCGCGCCCACCCCGGTGGCCCAGGAGCAGGAGGCCGAGGCGGGCCTTTGGGCGGCGGTGCGCCGGGATCCCGGCCTGCTGCTGGGGGCCATGGGCCTGCTGGCCGCGGCGTTTCTGGCAGTGGCGGCGGCGCTGTGGCGTTTGCGGGACCGATGAGCAAAAACAGGGGAACGCCCCGCGCAGCGCGCGGGGCGTTCCCCTTTATCATGAGAGAGAAGCCGGAAGAGGACTTATTCGGGTTTCTTCTTCAGCGCTTCGCCGTTCTCGCCCTCGTAGTCGCGGCCCCAGCCGGTGGCCAGAGCGAACACCATGGTGCCGAAGAGGGTGAAGGCGTAGAGGCAGCCGCCCGCCACGGTGACGGGGGACAGGCCGGTGAGCGCGGCGCCGATGAACACGAACACGCTCAGGAAGGGCACGATAGCCGGCAGGCTGTTGGCGATGGCGTCCAGCATGTTGGCGCGGCGGTAGGGGTGGATGCCCTTGGCCATGCCGATCTTGTTGAGCACCGGGCCGAAGGTGAGGATGGAGGCGCTGGTGACGCCGCCGAAGATCAGGGTGGTGATGGAGATGCCGATCATGCAGGCGAACTCGGCGCCCCGGTCGGTCTGGGCCATGCGGCTGTTGAGGATCTTATCCACCAGCCACTCCAGCATACCCGCCTCGGAGAGCACGCCCATGATGCCGAACACGGCGATGACCAGGCCCACGGTGCCCAGCATGCCGGAGATACCGGTGATGAGGAAGCCGCCGGCCACGTTGTTAGCGGGGTCATTGCTGAACACGGCGGAGAAGGGGAACAGGCCGAAGCCCAGGCCGGTGGCCAGGCCCAGCACCAAGCCCACGAAGATGCCCAGGAAGATGTTGCGGCTCTTGGTGGCCACCACCAGCATGATGATCACGGGGATCAGCATGACCAGGCTGGTGGGATTGGACAGAGCGTCGATGGAGCCGCCCTGGTAGGTGCCGCCCATGCCGCCCAGAACGGCGAACAGGACCAGCGCGATGACGCCGCCCACGGCGGAGTACTTCAAACGGCTCTTCACGCAGCCGCCCACGTCGGCGGGATGGCCGTCACGATACTGCTGGGTGGAGGCGGAAGCGATGGTGGTGTCGGAGATGGGGGCCAGGTTGTCGCCGAACACAGCGCCGGAGACGATGGCGCCCGCCAGGAACATGGGGCTGCCGCCCAGCACCAGGCCCGCCGGGTAGAAGATGGGGAAGGCGGTGAACATGGTGCCGATGGACGAGCCGGTGGCGGTGGAGATGACGCAGGTGGCAAAGAACACGAAGGCCACGAACAGGCCGCCCTGGATGCCCACCGCGTTGGCCAGCCACACGAAGCCGCCGGACAGACCGCTCTCCTTCATCAGGGCGGAGAACATGCCGATGACGAAGAAGATGACGATGACCGACACGGACGAAATGGAGGAAATGCCCTTAATGGCGGCGTCCCAGAACTTGGTGTAGCTCTTGCAGAACGCGCCGCCGATGAGCAGCGCCACAAAGCCGCCCATGGCAAGGCTCTCCATGTTGAATGCCTTGCAGATCACGAACAGAAAGATACAGAAGGCGAAGAAGATCGCAACAGGGATCAGCGACATGAACATGCCGCCTCTGAATTCCAGGCGCTCCTTTTTTTCTGGCATGGGGAAAACACTCCTTTCACACGATACCTCAAATTTTGCCGCTTATGTTTGCTTTTCTCAGATGACGCCCTTTTCCCTGGCCATCTGAGTCAGTGCCGCTTTGATGCGCTCGAACCGCTCCACCGCGTCCTCGTCCTTCGCAAAGCAGGCGGTGACGATGCGGATGTGGCCCTCGCCCTGGCTGCCGTAGGGCGTGCCCTGGTTGACCATGATGCGGGCGTGCTCCATCAGATACTCGCTCACCTCGGCGCAGGTGCCCAGGGCGCTGATATCCAGCCAGGAGAGGATTCCGCTTTCGCTCATCTTCATCTTCACGCCCGGCGTGGTGGACAGCACCTCGTAGGCCAGACGGCGGCGGCGCTCCAGCCGCTCGTAGTTGCTCTTCAGCAGCTCCTTGTCCTTGATGGCCGCGATGGCGCCGATGGAGGAAGCGGTGCTGGCCGCACCCAGCACGTTCACCGCGCCGCCGTAGAGCACGTCCATGATGCGGTCGTTGGTGTAGATGTAGCCGATGCGCAGGCCCGACAGGCCGATGCCCTTGGAGATGGAGCAGACGGTGAGGGTGCGCTCCCACATACCGGGCAGGGTGCAGGGGGCCACGAACTCGATGCCGTCGTAGATGTGGTCCTCAAAGGCCTGGTCGCACACCAGGATCAGGTCGTTCTTCACGATGAAGCGGCACAGCTCCTCCAGCCCTTCCCGCCGGAACACTGTGGTGGTGGGGTTGTTGGGGTGGCTCATCAGCACCATCTTGGTGCGGGGGGTCAGCCGCTTTTCGAACTCCTCGATGCGGATCTGGTAGTTGTCCTCCTCATACAGCGGCACCGGAACCGTCACGCCGCCCAGCAGTTTGCCGTTGAGGAAGTTGCTGGGGTAGCTGGGGTTGGGCACCATGATCTCGTCGCCCTCTTCGATGAAGGGCATCATGGCGAACAGAAGGCCGCTGTCCGAGCCGGGGGTCACGATGACGTTGCGGCTGGGGTCGATGGGGATACCCGTGCGCTCGGTGATGTGCTCGGCCAGCGCCTCGCGCAGCTCATACAGGCCGATGGGCATGCTGTAGTGGGCGGGGAAGCCGCCCTCGATGGCTTCCACCATCGCCTTTTTCACCGACTCCGGCATGGAGGGGTCGGGGAAGAAGGGGTCCGCCCAGGCCATGATGTCGCCGCCGGCCTTCATGAAGTTGCCGGCGCCCTCGCCCACGTCCGCTTTGGTCACTTCCAGAAACAGGCCGCCCTGCAGGTCACGGAAACGGTCGTTCATCTTGGACTTGATATCCATTGCTGTATCCTCCTTTTTGTCAGCCGAGTTCGGCGATGACCTCCACTTCCACCAGCACGCTCTTGGGCAGCTGGCGAACCGCCACGCAGCTGCGGGCGGGCTTTCCGGTGAAGTAGCGGGCATACACCTCGTTAAACGCCGCAAAGTCGTTCATATCCGCCAGAAAACAGGTGGTCTTGACCGCTTTGTCCAGCCCGCTGCCGGCCTCTTCCAGCACCGCCGCCAGGTTCTTCATCACCTGCTCGGCCTGGGCTTCAACGCCGCCCTCCACCACCGCGCCGGTGGCAGGGTCCAGCGGGATCTGGCCGGAAGTGAACACGAGCCCGCCGGTGACCAGCGCCTGGGAATAAGGCCCGATGGCGGCGGGCGCGTGTTCCGTTTGTACATATTTCATAAAAATACCCTCCTTGCTCGAAAAATTTTAGAGCACACCTCATTGCCCTCATTATAGCAACAAAATTTTTTTACATTCAATTAGGAAAATA